>JAZUKG010000163.1:0-79346 GCA_045643145.1 Lachnospiraceae bacterium
GCATCTTTGCTGACATAGATTTCTGTCGGCATGAAAGAACAGTATTTCTTGATGACTTCTTTTGCCTTGTATTCATTGCAAAATTCCAGGCATTCTTCATTCAGGAATAAAGTAATGGTAGTTCCAACTTCTGTCTTGTCGCCGTCTGCCATATCATATTCTGTACCACCGTCACATTCCCAATGAACCGGCTTTGCACCCTCTTTATAAGAAAGAGTATCAATGTGTACCTGATCTGCCACCATAAATGCAGAGTAGAAACCAAGTCCGAAATGACCGATAATCTGGTCATCGCTTGTTTTATCTTTATATTTTGTAATAAAGTCTGTTGCTCCGGAAAAAGCAATCTGATTGATGTATTCTTCTACTTCATCCTCTGTCATTCCAAGACCGTTATCCTGAATGGTAATTGTTTTCTTTTCAGGATTTAAAACAACGGAAATCTTGCCCTTGAAACCTTCCGGAAGTTCGTACTCACCCATCATGTCGAGCTTTTTCAGCTTTGTAATCGCATCGCAGCCGTTTGAAATCAGCTCACGATAAAAGATGTCATGATCTGAGTAAAGCCATTTCTTAATAATCGGGAAAATATTATCACTGTTAATTGATAAACTTCCATGTGTGTTTGCCATAAAAAATCATTCCTTTCTTTGTTAAAACACGGAAAGCTTTTCGCCTTCCAAAAATGATTGTATGCTTCCCCTATCTAAAAGTCAAGACAAAATTAGCACTCGAACTCGTCGAGTGCTAACAACCTGTGTAAGTCCTTGATTTTAAAGGCTTTTTGCAAATATTAAACTTTTATAAACTGCTGTCTGGCTCCTGAAAAAGTTCATTGAAAATTTTGAAAAAACTCTGCGTTGTGACATTTTCATCATGGATATAAGTCAGACTTTCAAACAGTTCATCATTCAAGTCACGAATCTGTGTTTTGGTGAAATCATCATAAATACTCGAAAAGGCTTCTTCCTTTCTCTGATTGAGAATCTGAACCTTTCGGATATCTGTCTGTTCTCTGTCAAGTGTCGAGATACATTTACAGATAATTAATCCTTCCTGCGTTTTTATGATATCACTGACTTCATCCTTTCCGAGGTTAAAGGCTACCTCTTCGAGTGCCATGTCCACTTCTCCCTTTGGGAAAGAAATGGTGATCTGATCTGCTTCATTGTATCTGGCTGCCAGGGAATCAAAATCCTCACCATGGGAAAGCTGTTTTTTAATATCCTCCATGGTTCTTCTGGCCTGATTCAGACCATCCTGCGAAAATGGATGTTCCTGTCCTTTTTCATCTCTGGCTGTGGTACGAATCAGAATCTGACTGACGGTAACCATTCTGGCCTCGTCATCACTGATTTCCGGATTGGTATCTTTGATGATTAGCTGATATACCTTGTTTGCCAGTGCATACTCTTCATAGAGTTTTTGGATATCCTCATATTCTACTTCCAAAAGGGTACGCTCTGTATCATTGAGACTGTCAAAATACTGCTTGGCGCCTTCTGCTGCTCGCTGAATATCTTCCTGAGACAGTTCCAGATTTTGCTCCTTTGCCAATAGGTTCATGGTCTTGATCTGAGCGATTCTGGCCAATACGACCTGCTGCATTTTATCTCCCAGCGTCGCATTGTCTATCGTTTCATCCCAAATCTGCGGTCCGTAAATGGCTTCGTATTCATTTTGCATATTGGTTAAATACACCATGTATTCCGACTTTTTACAGGAGATAGCTCCGATACGAAACAGCTCATCTGCTTCAAAGCCGGTGGTGAATACCACCTGCGTCACCTGCCCATCTTCTGCCTGATCCTTTTGGCACGCTGTGCACAAACAGGCCAGACTGATTGCAGCAAGTAAAAGACTTAGGCGTCTTTTATATCTATACTTCATTTATTTCTCTTTCTTATTTTCTTATTTATTTTCCATTGCTTTTACAATGCTTCTGGCAACGCTGATACCGTTTGCCGAAGCCTGCTGAAGGCCTCTCGTTACACCGGCTCCGTCTCCGATGGCACGCAGTCCCTTTACACTGGTCGCAAATTCTTTATCCACCACGACACGGTTTGAGTAGAATTTAACCTCTACGCCGTAAAGCAGTGTTTCATCTGCAGCCAGGCCCGGAGTTACCTTGTCCAGTGCCAAAATCATTTCCTCAATATCCACCATGATACGATGCGGGAATACCAGTGATAAATCTCCCGGCACTGCATCTTTCAAAGTCGGCATCAGATTGCGTCTGCATAAACGCTCCTCTGTGGTTCTGCGGCCTCGTCTGAAATCTCCAAAGGTCTGTACCATAATCTTTCCGCCGCAAAGCATATTGGAAAGCTGTGCGATATGTTTTCCGTATTCAATCGGAGTATTAAACGGCTTGGTAAAGTTTTTGGATACCAGGATGGCAAAGTTTGTATTGTTTGTCTTGAAATCCTGTGCCTTGTATGCATGTCCGTTTACTACCGCAAGTCCGTTTTCATAATACTCAGTGGCTACCTCTCCGGATGGATTGGTACAGAAGGTTCTGACCTTGTCATCAAAGGTCGGAGTATGATAAATCAGCTTTGCTTCATATAAATTTTCGTTTAAGAACTGCATCACTTCATCACGCACTTCCACACGTACACCGATATCTACCGTTCCTGAAGTAGTTTCAATTCCGATTTCCTGACATTTATTTTTAAACCAGTCTGCGCCTTCTCGGCCAACCGCTGATACGATTTCTTTTGCTGTAAAGGTTTCGCCCTTATCTGTTAAAATACCATAGGCAGTGTTATCTTCGACCAGAATCTTGTCTACCATGGTATTAAACATAATTTCAACGCCCTGATCGATGAGATGCTGCTGAAGCTTGGAATAAATTTTATATCCTTCTTCGGTTCCTAAATGTCTGATTGGGCATTCTACGAGCTTTAAGTTAGCATTGATTGCTTTCTTTCTGATTTCTCGTATTTCGGCTGCTTTATCTACACCGTAAACTTTGGTATCAGCTCCGAATTTGAGATAAATCGCATCTGATTCACCAATCAGCTTTACCGTTTCATCATAGCCTAAAATAGCCGGTAAATTGCCGCCCACATCCGGTGACAGAGAAAGCTTTCCGTCCGAAAAAGCACCTGCTCCGGCAAAGCCTGTTGTGATGGAACATGGCTGACAGCCTACGCATTGTTTTGTCGTTCTCTTTGGACAAAGTCTCTTTTCAATACTGCGTCCTTTTTCTACCATCAGTACCTTTAAGTCTTTGTTTTGCTCCATTAATTCATAGGCGCAAAAAATACCGCCTGGTCCTGCTCCGATAATAATTACATCATAAGTTTTTGCCATAATTAATTACCTCCTAATACAACTCTTTTATCCCATTGCAACATACTGAGTAATCGCATGAACAACAGCAGCGTTTAAGGATTCTCCATCAGCTTCAGCTTTTAAAGCTAATTGCTTATGCAAATCCGGTGTAACTCTTACATTAAAAGCACCCTTATATTCTTTCTCCGGTTGTTTACCTATTTCTTTACAATAATCTATATAATCATCTACTGATCTATAGAAAATTTCTTTGAATTCTTTTACATCGTTTGCATGAAATGCTATGATATCCGTTATTCCAATCAGTCTTCCAACTAATATATCATCGTCTGAATCATATGTCATTGCTGTATGATATCCTTTGTATTCTAATAGCTGACTCATAATTTAAACCTCCTTGATTTCTTTCAGAAATTCTTTTACCATTTCTACTTGGTATTTATATAACTCATTTCCGGGATGTGGTTGATCAAATTGTAACACTCTATTTGTTTTTGTATGAGTGTATTTTATACCAGAACCTCTTCCACCATCCCCTTTTTTGCAATTACACTTAGACATTAGCTGATTAAGTTCCCTCATTGTAAAATTTTTAGGATATGGTTTTCTAAATAATTTTTCAATCAATTCTTCCTTCTTAGGCATGTAACAACCTTTCTCTTTTGTAACTATTTTATAGTTACATTGTACATTTCAATTTCTTTTATGTCAATAACTAGTTTTTGGTTACAAAAAAAAAGATGCTAAAACTTGATTTTACTCAGTTTTAAGCACCTTTTGTCTGAAGCAGGAGAAGAGGGAATCGAACCCCCGTTAACGGTTTTGGAGACCGCCGCACTACCGCTGTACTATTCTCCTATGGTTTTGCACCGAGGTTTATTATAACAAAGCCTCTGGCAAAACGCAAGCATTTTTTATAAAATAATTGATTTATCGACTTAAGCCTCCACGCTGTCGGATTCGCCCGCCTCTTCCCGGCAAATATATACGATTCCATAAGCGTTTGGTCCGATATGGGTTCCGATGGTCGAACCGATTTCACGGAATTTTACTTCTTCTCCGAGCATTTCATTTTTCTGCAGAGAATGTGCTAACAGTGCACTGTTTTTCTTGTCATAGGAATAAATAACATAGATTGGATAATCATAATCGATTGGCTTTTTCTCCATCATCTGAACAATAGCCTTGCAAACATGACGGTTTCCGATTTGCTTACCGCACATTTCCACGTTACCTTCCTGTCCCAAGGTAATGATAGGTTTTAAATTAGCAAGCTTACCAATGCTGGCTGCACTTCTGGAAATACGACCGCCCTTGTATAAATATTCCAGTGTATCAAGTCCTGCAAAAAGGGTAACTCTGGATCTGAGCGCTTCAATATTTTTCACGATTTCCGGAGCACTTAACCCCTTGTCTCTCATACGTACCGCATTATCCACGATAAAACGCATTCCCAAGCTTGCAGACTTACTGTCTACGATGTAAATATTGTCATATTCCGCCATTTCCTTGGCCATCATAGCGGTCTGATAAGTACCGCTAAGAACACCTGCAATCAAAATGACGATTAAATCATCTTTATTTTCTTTTGCTTCTTCAAAAGCATCTAAAAAGCTGGCCGGTGAAGGCTGCGCTGTCTGAGGGAAGTATTCACCATCAATCAGTCTCTCATAAAACATATCCTTGGTAAGCTCTACTCCATCTAAAAAGCTTTCTGTACCAAAAGTAACTGTCATAGGAAAGATCCCAATTTTTCTTTTCTCTATTTCTGCCATGGTATAGTCAGCAGCAGAATCTGTCATAATCTTTATAGCCATCTTTTCTCTCTACTTTCTTATTTCTTTTCTTCGTGATATTCTTCCTCAGTATTTACACTCCAGATATTGGATTTGTCCCGGCGTCCGGTTAAGATGTTGTCCACCGCTTCAAAGGAAGTACACATAGAATGGTCAATATTGTTGTATCTGTGCTGTCCGTTTCGACCGACACAGTATAAATTCTCAATGGTATTAAGGTATGCAATCAATTCATCAATTCTGTCATAGGTATCAAAATAAGCAGGATATGCTTTCTTTACCTTTTCCATATGAGTATCGATGACATCCTTTTCGCTGCTGATCAGGCCAATCTTTACCATTTCGGATACACCCATCTTGGAGAACTCTTCTTCTGTCATATTCCAGTACTTATCACCTTCATTGACAAAGTATTCCAGTCCTACCCAAACGGTATGCTCCAGGTCTTTGACCATATATGGAGACCAGTTGTTGTAAATCTGAAAACGTCCCATCATAACACGTCTGTCCTGTACGTAAACCCAGCAGTCAGGCACGATATTTCCAACCGTTTTCAATTTAGTCTTGTTCTCCAGATTCAGCTTTGGAACCAGTACTCCGAGAGTCATATAATCTCTGTACGGAAGACCTGCGGCAATTTCTGTCATTTCAGCCGGAACATCGTTCATTCCCAGTACTAAATCCTTGAGCGGCATAGAAGAAATAATATAATCTCCTGATGCATTAATCTCCTGTCCGTCCTTTACATAGGTAAGTCCTGTTAAGGCGCCATTTTCATCCTTTTGGATTTTCACGACCTTTGCACCCTGAATGATGGTACCGCCCATCTGTGTTACCTTGTCAGCAGTTACCTCCCAGAGCTGTCCCGGTCCGAGTTTTGGATATTTAAACTGCTCTATTAATGAGGTTTCCACCTTTCGGTTCTTTTTATGAAAAATCTTTCCGAAAATATCTTTGAGAATCGCTGCAATGGAAAGACCTTTTACTCTTTGTTTTCCCCAGGAAGCATCGATTTCTCTCGGATGACGTCCCCAGAGATTTTCTGTATAGTATTCAAAAAACATTTCATATAAACGTCTTCCGAATCTGTTGATATACAGATTTTCCAGATTGTCTTCTTTTTTCTTGCAAAACAGGGACACAAAATAACTAAAGCCAACCTGTATGGTTTTGATAAAGCCCATATTTTTAAAGGTTTCAGGCTTTAATGAAATCGGGTAGTCATAAAACTTATCATCAAAAAAGATACGTGATACTCTGTGTCTTATTAGCATCATCTCATCTTCTTTTTCCGGATCACGGCCACCCTTTACGAGAGGCACTTCTCTTCCCAGCATGATATCGTCCTTGGCAGGAGCTCCCTGCATCGGAAGAATCTGATCCCACCATTCATTTACCTGATCAATTTTAGAAAAGAATCTGTGACCACCCATATCCATACGGTTTCCTTTGTAGTTTACCGTTTTGGAAATTCCGCCAAATTCATAGCTTTCTTCTAAAACAACAACCTCTATTTCATTGGATCTTTTTAGTAATTCATAGGCAGCGGTCAGACCAGCCGGTCCTGCTCCTATTATTAATGCTTTTTTCATTCTGGATCCTTGTTACTTTCTTTAAATTAGTCTTATTTTGCCGCCTAAGACTTCACACTAAATTATAACATAAAACAAAAGGCTCGACAACTATGTGTCGAGCCTTAAGTTTTGTGTAAAAGGGGAATTCTTTCGGAATTGTAATTAACATTATATTCCTTGGACAATTAAAAGTATATTATCTTACCGTTCACAATTCTATAAATATATTGAACGAAAATAACACTATATTGCTCTATCCAAGTAAAATATTAATCATTTCGGATAAATTTGCAACTCCGTAGAGCTTCATCCCATCTGTTTTATGTTGTTTTAAATTCTCATAATTGCTCATCGGCATTACGCAGGAAGTAAATCCCAGCTTCTTTGCCTCCAGCATTCTTTGCTCAGCCATGCTGACGCCTCGAACTTCTCCTGACAGTCCGACTTCACCAAAAATAACCATCTTGGGATCGAGTGCCTGGTTCTTGAAACTGGAAACCATAGCCGCTACCACGCCAAGGTCGAGCGCCGGCTCCATCAGTTTGAGTCCGCCTGCTAAATTGACATAGGCATCCATCTGTCCCATATGCATACCGACCCTTTTTTCCAGTACAGCCATGAGGAGATTAACTCTGTTTAAATCCAAACCGGTACACTGTCTTCTCGGCAGGTTAAAGCTGGTGTCACAGATCAGTGCCTGAATCTCGATTAGCAGAGGTCTCGTGCCCTCCATCGCGCAGGCAACCACACAGCCGCTGGCATCCTTGGGTCTGCCGTCCAGCATATATTCTGACGGATTTAAGACCTGTCTGAGTCCATCCTGACACATTTCAAATACACCGATTTCATTGGTGGATCCAAAACGATTTTTCACTCCGCGAAGAAGTCTGTAGGATGCATGTCTTTCGCCCTCAAAGTACAGCACAGTATCCACCATATGCTCGAGTACCCTCGGACCTGCTACGGTTCCTTCTTTGGTCACATGTCCTACGATAAAAATCGCACAGCCCTGGCTTTTAGCCAGCCTCAAAAAAACACCGGTTGCTTCTCTTACCTGAGATACGCTTCCGGGTGCTGAACTCGCTCTGTCGCAAAACATGGTTTGAATAGAGTCTATGATAACCACCTTTGGTTTTTCTTTTTGTATGGTCAGTTCAATGCTGTCCAAATCTGTTTCGCACAGTAGCTTCAAATGATCCGTAAATTGACCGATTCGCTGCGCCCTTAATTTAATCTGGCTGAGGGATTCCTCTCCTGATATGTATAAAACATTCATTTCCTGATCGGAAAGATTTTTACATACCTGTAAAAGAAGAGTGGATTTCCCGATACCGGGATCTCCACCCACTAATGTTAGCTGACCTAATACGATTCCTCCGCCCAGGACTCTGTCGAATTCGTCAATCTTTGTATACAATTTGTCCTCCGAAGACAGGGATACTTTAGATAATGGCATAGGAGTCTGGCTTTCTGATAAGTGCATACCTTTGGAGCTTTGACTGCTCTTGGGATATACCAGTTCCTCTGTCATCGTATTCCAGGATTTACATCCCGGACATTGTCCCATCCACTTCGAAGATTCATAGCCGCATTCTGCGCAAAAGAATTTGGAAACTACTTTCCCTTTTGCCATTTATGCTTCTACCACCTTTACATGAACTTCATCTGCTTCCTGAGTTTCTACACCAATGCTGAGCTTACCTGAAAGGTTGGTGCGCATCTTTCCTACGCTGGCTCCGCTGATGTATACTTCATACTCAGTATCTTCATTTAATCCCAATGTAATCTGTACATCTTCTGCTGCACATACGGAAAAGTTTACGCCGTCTACCTTTTCTTCAAAATGATTTACACTGGTACCCGGTACAGATTCATATAAAAACATACCGTTCTTTTCAAGTTTAGTCATAGTAGAATAGGTCTTTACTTTGTAAAGGCTTCCTGCATGTGAAAAATCTTCTAATTTAGCCTTCTGTGGCAATGTGTAATCCCCGAAACTTAAACTGCCGTCGTCTTCTGTCTTAAGTAAATTTTGTGCTCCCATTTTGTCCTCCTGTTGTGTTGTGGGTTAACGAATCCCTTCGTAATATTTATCGGTCGAATACCTAAATACCTTCATAAAAAATCATACATTACTTTGGAAATATTATACTATATCTGAGATTATTTTTCCATAAGATTTCTCGAGTTTTCATCTACCTTGAAGATAACTTTTTCGTTTTTCACGGTAGCTAAAACCTTGTCACCCTGCTTGATATTTCCCAATAAAATTTCACTGGCCATTTCGTCCTCTACAGCGGTCTGAATGGCTCTCTTTAACGGTCTGGCTCCCATCTTGATGTCACAATATTTCTTTACGAGATGTTTTTTCAGAGCCGGTGAAACACTGAGGTTGATTGCCAGATTCTCTTTACATCTTTTCACGAGATCAGAAGCCAAAAGCGTTACAATCTGTCCGAGCTGCTCTTCATTTAACGGCTTGAATACCATAATCTCATCGATACGGTTGATAAACTCCGGTTTAAAGAGTCTCTTTACCTCTTCCATAACGCCGGATTTCATTTTTTCATAGTTTTCTTTCTCTGTGGTTTTGGTCGCAAAACCCAGATTTTTCGGTTCTACGATTCTCTGTGCTACGGCATTACTGGTCATAATAATGATTGTGTTCTTGAAGTTTACTTTGCGTCCCTTGGAGTCTGTAATATGACCATCATCCAAAACCTGTAAAAGGATATTAAATACATCCGGATGTGCTTTTTCGATTTCATCAAATAACACAACGCTGTACGGATTTCTTCTGACCTTTTCACTGAGCTGACCACCGTCATCATGTCCGACATATCCCGGAGGTGATCCGATCATTCTGGAAACTGAATGCGATTCCATATATTCAGACATATCCACACGAATCAGATCATTTGCCGATCCGAAAATCACCTGTGCGAGAGCCTTGGAAAGCTCTGTCTTTCCGACACCGGTCGGGCCTAAAAACAGGAAGGAGCCGATTGGTCTGTTTGGATCTGCCAGCCCTACTCTTCCTCTTCGAATTGCTCTGGCTACCGCTTCTACTGCTTCATTTTGTCCGATGACTTTTTTATGCAGTGTCTTTTCCAGTGCCATCAGTCTGGCACTTTCCTTTTCCTCTAATTTGTTCAGCGGGATATGTGCCCATCTGGAAACTACCTGAGCGATATCCTCCTCAGTCACTGTTTTGAAATTCTTTTCTGCTTTTCTCTGCGCCTGTCGTTTTGCAGATTCGTACTTTTTCGACAGTTCTTCTCTTTTTAATCTGAGCTCATGAGCCTGTGAAAATACACCAAACTTGAGTGCACGCTCAATCTGGAGAGTTACCTTGTCCATTTCTTCCTTTAACGCTACGCACTTGTCGTTCATTTTTGGAGTAGAAAGGCTGACTGCTGCTCCGGCTTCATCAATCAGATCAATGGCCTTATCCGGAAGATTACGGTCATTTAAATATCTCATAGAAAGCTTTACTGCTGCCTCTACCGCATCTGCAGTGATGCTAACCTTGTGGTGTTCCTCGTATTTATGCTTAATGCCCATAACAATTTCTGTAGCCTGTGCCATATCCGGCTCCTCTACCATAACTGTCTGGAAACGTCTTTCCAGGGCTGCATCCTTTTCAATATGCTTTCTGTATTCCTCGATCGTAGTAGCTCCGATCAGCTGAAGCTCGCCTCTGGAAAGAGATGGTTTTAAAATGTTAGCAGCGTCTAACGCACCCTCTGCTCCTCCGGCTCCGATAATGGTGTGAATCTCATCTAAAAACAGGATGATATTGCCGTCTGCTACGACTTCCTTCATCAGACGTTTGATTCTTTCTTCAAATTCACCTCTGTATTTACTTCCGGCTACCATTTGAGACAAGTCAAGTGACATAACTCTTTTGTTTTTGATAATATCCGGAACCTGTCCCTTTACAATACGCTGTGCCAGACCTTCTACAATCGCAGTTTTACCTACACCCGGTTCACCAATCAAACATGGATTGTTTTTTGTACGTCTGCAGATAATCTGAATCACACGTACGATTTCATCCTCTCTGCCGATGACAGGATCGAGCTTATCCTCCATTGCGAGGCTGGTAATATCTCTGGCATACTGGCTGAGCATCTTTTGATTTTCACTCGTAGCCTGACTGCTTTTTGGAAGCTCCTCTTTGATCATTTGCTGATCATATCCCATAGATGCCAAAATTTCCACATATACTTTTTGCGGTGCAATTCCGAGGGCCTGCAAAATTCGAAGTGCCACATTGTTGCCTTCTTTAATCAGTGCCAACAGAATATGTCTGGTGCCGATTTCTTCTTCATGATAATGAAGTGCCAGCTCACCTGCCATATCCAGAATTTTCTGTGCTCTGGGCGAATAGCCTTCCTTATCCTTTACCGCCAGAATATTTCCCGGTGCTATCATATCCTTGATCATCTGGATAATCTTCTTTTCATCTGCACCGTTTTCCAATAAAACCTTGGCAGCGACTCCGCTACCCTGTTTTAATAATCCTACTAAAATATGCTCGCTGCCTACATAACCGTGCCCCATGGTTTTTGCCATCTTGGCTGCGTGATTTAATGCTGTTTTGGCCTTGCTCGTAAAATTCATTTCGGCCTCCTTAATACTCGTTATATATTTCGTCGATCATCTCATGTATTTCATATCTTGAGAGTCTCTGACAATAGGCGCTTGCTAAAAGCAGGCGAAGTTTTTCCTTGATCTGCTCCTTAGCCTTCATTTGATTGATATCCATGGCAACAACGGTTCCTACTCCCTGCTGCGTACGTACATAGCCTTCTTCTCTCAATAGGGTATAGGCCTTGCTGACGGTATGCATGTTGATACCAATACTGTCTGCCATCTGACGGACTCCGGGAAGGATATCTCCCTCCCTCAGTCTCGATGTGGCAATTTGCCAAATAATCTGATTTCTAAGCTGCAGATAGATTGCCTCATTTCCGGCAAAATCAATTTCTATTACCATATCCGCTCCTTAAAAGCATCTTTATTCATCCAGGTTTAAAAATTCAAATTCAAAATCATCATCCAATTCTTCTTTTGCTGCTTCTCTGGTTAATGAAACAGGCTTACTTTCTAAAGTAAAGATTGGAGACTTTGCTTCCTGACCGGGTCTGGTCGTATCAATAACCAGCGGAGTATTCTGTGTTCTGGATAAGATGAAATCAAGCTGTTCTAATTCATCATCCAGTTCATCTCTCTGAAGCGGACGTCTTTGCATACGTTTTACTTCTGATACGCCGGTATCCTCCTGTGGTCTCTGACTCGGTCTCTTTGCTCCCGCTTTAGCAGCAGGTCTGGCACTTCTTTGTGTGCCCTCGCCTCTTCTGGCTGTACTTCTCTGACCACCGGCTGTTTTCGCACTCTGAGCTGCTTTTGTAGCTGATCTTCTCGGTCTTTCTGTAGCCATGATCATATCTGCATCCTCATCGTCTGTTTCTGACTGCTGAGGTCTTCTTCTGACTTCATCGTCTCTTCTGGGAGCCGGTTTCTTGGCAGGCTGACGTTTTTTTGCAGGCTGCTTTTTCGCAGAGGTCTGTGACTTAAATTCTCTGGCGATTTCTTTATCATTTGCGATTTCTTTATTTCGAATAATCAGATTAGCGATTAATAACAGCATTCCTACCATGACAACCGCCATCATTCCGATAATCATATTTGTCTTTTCAGAGTTTTCACCGCCACTAGCCTTTACCTCGCTGTTGTGAGCGAGGAATCTCTGACAGCTGCCAAGCTGAGCATCATATAAATAGAAGCCGCTCTCACCTAAAGTATCCACACCATAGAATAAATAAAATGCCTGTGCATACTGAGTCGTTTTGTTTGAAAGCTGGTAAGCATCTAAAGTCGTAGTATCCATTTTGAGCTCTGATTTTTTAAAGCCCTTTGGAATATCTCCGGTTGCTTCTAACGGAACTACATATTCATTATTCCCGATTGTGATCTGAATAAACGGTTTGAATTCTTTCTTCTTGTCATCATAAAAGAAGAACTGTCCCTGTCCGCTTTGATCGGTTGCATATACTAAATTTTTCTGAGTACCGTTAAGGGTTGCTCCCATAAGGGTAATTCCCTTGCAAGGAATATTCTGCTGCACGCAGTTTTTCGGCAGTAATGAGCTGTCAAAGTTTGTCTGTACTTCATAGGTAATACCTGATACTTCAAAACTTAAATCATTGGCAGTCGCCTCCTGTGGCTGTTCCTGGGCATTCTCTCCCTCTGCAGGTACACTATCTTCCGGATTTTCCATAACCGCATCCTCCGGATTTTCGCTTTCTGCTGCCGGATCACCGCCTCTCATAATATTTAAGTAATAAGTTAAACTGGTTCCGTCCTGTGCTGTAACCGTAATCACAGCCTGGTTCATACCTTCTTTTAAGTTTTTGAATCCGCTGGCTGCAGTAATCTGTGCATTTTCATCTGCTACTCCGCCGCTAAGTACTAAATCGGTAACGGACGCATCTACCTGGATATTGTACTGTGTCACATCCGGTGAAAAGGCCGGTTCCAAGCTTCCCGGTGATACAGAAAGTGAACGAAGTGTTGCATTTGAGCTTCCGCCTGCTGCCGGAGCCTGAGCCGCAGCACCGCCTCCTACCTGTACACTGGCACTGGTTGTAGCAGGAGCATTTCCGTCATCATCGATGACAGCTTCTACATCAAGCTTAGCTTCTCCTTCTTTGAGCATTTTAAACTGCACATTTGCAACCGTTCCTGAAAGAGTAATCATTCCGCCGCCACCGCCGTAGCCAACATCACAATTTACCATTTCCATCTGACCGGCATCATAGGTTAATGTCAGATATGGCGGAATAGAATCATCCTCAGGTGTTGAAGTATTGATTGCAAAGGTAACAACATCATTAACCTGACAGGAGCTTTTATCCATACTGGCAGTTACTGTTCCCTGTGCAAACACATTGACATACATACTCACGGCAAGCGTCATACCGCCAATTGCCATAGCAGCTTTTTTCAGAGCTGTTATCAGTTTTTCATGTTTCCTATTTCTCTTGTACTGTTTCACGTTCTTCCTTCCCTTCTGATCAGCATCACGCGATTATTCTCTGGTTATCACTAATGTATAGGTTTTCATATTTCCGTTTTGTGCCTTACAGGTAAAGGTCAGTTCATTTTTCTTCTTTTTCACCTTTACTGTGCCCAGGCTTCCTTCTACTGTAGAAGTAGATGCAACCGGAGTCGCTCCGATTGTCACCTTTTTATACTTTTTCGGAATCGTAAGTGTATAGGTATCAATTGCCGGATCAAAGGCCGGAGTAATGGCATATCCGTCAACTACCAATGCGGATAAATAAGCATTCGGATTGGCATCCGAGGTTGGCTTTTCACATGGTGTTTGCGGCATATCCGTATAAATCGGGATATAAAATACCAGCTCTGAGTTTTTGTTCCGGTATGCCTTGCTCATCTTTAAGCCTTCGCTGGCTGCTGCCTGAATGTTACCCATATACTGATGTCTGTAAATACCATTTTTTGAATTTACGACATTAAATTTTTGGAAATATAATGTATTCTGTCCTACCTTAACGTACTTTTGTGCCACATACTGTGCACCGCCTAAAATAGATTTATAACGGCTGTTCCAAGGACGTTCGTAATTGGTGGCACCGGCTGCGCTGGAGGATGCATAAACCAGCCCCTGCCTGGTCGGTGAATTATTGCCGGTAGCATAGGCTCCGATATTGTAGTAGTTAAAGAAATTTTCGTATCCTTTTACCTTGCCGGAAATACTGTCGCTCGTTCCCTTGCCCTGTTCCTGATAACAACGGGTTGCCAGATGATAAGGGTTGAGTCCGACCTGCTTTCCTACCTGCAGGAATGTTTTGGCATAATCACCTTTACTGCCATCCGGTTCTGTGTAGCTTCCCTTCATAAAGGTAGATGCCAAAAGAGCTTTTAAGCCTTCTTCTGTCTGATAAGGTTCGTATTCGAGCGATTCAAACTGGAAAATGGATTCCTCACCCAAAAAGTTTCTCGGATCCATATAGTAAGCTACCAGTTCTCTGGATGCGGATGCCCAGCTTCCTCCGTCAAATCCGTACCAGGTATTCGTTTTATAATTATATGCTGTACTTTCGGTTGATTTCCATGATGCAATGGAGGTTTTCGCTACCAGATTGAGTCCTGTTTTGGATTCTGCATTTAATGCATCCTCCCATCTTAAATTGGTAGGCACACCAATAAAGGTCCAGTTTGGATAGCTGGCATGAAGCTGTCTGAGCTTTTCCTTGTAATCTTCCGGAAACATTTGTTTTTCCAAAAAGGCTTCAAACTGCTTTTTGGTAAGTCCCGGCTTGGAATCACTGTTTGCAGTGTCAATATTTTCGGTTTCTTCACTCGGAGTATTCTCTCCGGTCTGAGGCTGTGTATTTTCCTGCGGTTCGACCTGCGGCGTATTTTCTGTCTGACCCTGTTCTTTGATTTTTACAAAGTCATTTCGAATCCAGCCCTTCTGACTCTTTCCGTTTACCTTGAAGCTGATATAATACCAGACTTTTCCGTCAGAAGCAGTTTTTTGTTTTTTGATTGTCACGGAATTTCCGTTTGTCACTCTGCCAACAACAGCACCTGTTACAGCAGATTTTCTGACATTAACATTGCTGGCTGTTACAGTCGCTTTTGCCTTGGTCGTTGTTGTCTGCGTGCTCTGAGCCGGCTGCTCTGTATTGGTATTTTCCTGCGTATTAGCCTGAGTCGTATTTTGAGTTTGCTGATCGTCTGATTTTTTTACAAAATCATTTCGAATCCAGCCCTTTTGATTTTTGCCGTTTACCCGGAAAGTGATATAGTACCAGGTCTGTCCGTCAGATCCCTTTTTCTCTTTGGTAATCGTCACACTGTCTGATAAGGTGACTTTTCCTACCACCGCACCGGTTACAGCTGATTTTCTGACATTGACATTACTGGCTGTTACAGTTGCCTTTGTCTTTGTTGTAGCAGAGGCTGTCTCAGTTTCCGCCTGAGGCTGCGGTTTTGTTTCTGTCTGAGGCTGCGTTTCAACCTGCGTTTCGGTTTTTGCAGGTGTCTGAGTCGTGGTAACACTTTCCTTTTCTGTCACATAATCAGAAATAATATATCCTGTATATTCCTGTCCGTTTTTAATAAAGGTTGCTTTGTACCAAAGCTTTCCGGTGCTGTCCTTTTTACGTCCGACTAAAATCACCTGATCTGCACTATTCAAAGTCGTTACCTTTGCGCCTTCCACTCCGGCACTGGCACGGACATTGACATTCGTACCCTTTATTTCTCCAATCTTTTTTGCATATACTCCTGTCGAAAGCCCTCCGGTCAAGAGCAGGGATGCTGCAAGCATGATAAGAAAACGATGCGTCTTCCTTCTCTTACGTAATGTAGACATAGATTCTCCTATTTTTCAATGGCTCAATTTATGTGTGATCGTTTGTATCGCTTTATCGTGTGACCGTTCTATATATAGGTGCACACTTACCCATGATTATAATACTATTGCATAGCCATTCCGTCAACCAAAATGTAGTAGAAATCCGTGAAATTGCACGTTTTTTTCTCTATATCTAGTACTTGCCAAGAATATTTTTGTTCTATTTTATCCTATTTTTTATTAGTAGATGTCTGAGTCTTTTCGAGCTTAGCATCCGCTACATCTTGTCTCGACTATATCAAATGCTTTTATAAGTATATCAACCGGGCGCGCTACCCGATTATTAACAATCCGGATGTGTTGAACCTCGTCGGTGCTTAGCGAGGTCTTTTCGAGCTTAGCTTCATCACATCTTGTCTCGACTTTACATAGACAATCTGCCGTTTTTAGGATAAATATCTATTTCAAACTAATCCTTCTCAACATAAATATAAACACCCCTGTGTACTTAAGATTCAACCGCCTTAAGAATCGTCGGTGCTTAGCGAGGTCTTTTCGAGCTTAGCACCGCTACGCTTTCTTACGGAGCGAGAGCGTCGGTTGAAGATTAATGTACACTGGTGGTGTTTTCATATATAAATGAATTCACTAAAGATATAATAAAAAAAGCCGCAGGATTATTCCTGCGGCTTCTAAACACCTTAATAATTCAAAGAGAAACAAAAACTATGCTTCATCAATCGCTTTACCGATATCATTTCTCATATACTTGTTGTCAAACTTAATCCAGTTTGTTGCCTCATAAGCTTTTGCTCTGGCCTGAACCAAGTCATCTCCCTTTGCAGTGATACCCAGAACACGTCCGCCGTTTGTTACGATCTGACCATCCTTAAGAGCAGTTCCTGCATGGAAACAGAAATAATCATCTTTGTCATCAAAAGCTTCAAATCCAGTGATTGGATAACCTTTTTCATAAGAAACCGGATATCCGTCTGATGCTAATACGACACAAACTGCCGCATTGTCTTCAAATTCAATCTTCATCTGATCAAGCTTTCCATCGATACAAGCTTCAAATACATCTACGATATCATTTTTCAGTCTAGGCAAAACAACCTGTGCTTCCGGATCTCCGAAACGAGCATTGTATTCCAAAACCTTTGGTCCTTCCTCGGTTAACATAAGTCCAAAGAAGATAACACCCTTGAATTCTCTTCCTTCTGCCTTCATAGCATCTACCGTCTTTTGGAAGATGTATTTATGACAGAATTCATCTACCTGCGGAGTATAGAAAGGACTCGGTGAAAATGTACCCATACCACCTGTATTTAATCCCTGATCTCCATCTTTTGCACGCTTATGATCCTGTGCAGAAGACATAATCTGAATAGTATTTCCGTCTACAAAGGAAAGAACAGATACTTCTCTACCTGTCATGAATTCTTCGATTACCATCTGATTTCCGGCAGAACCGAATTTCTTGTCTTCCATGATTTCCTTTACACCGTCAATGGCTTCTTCTTTGGTATTACAAATCAGAACACCTTTTCCGAGTGCCAAACCGTCAGCCTTTAATACGATTGGGAATTTTGCTGTTTCCAAATATTCCAATGCTTTCTTTGGATCATCAAAGTTCTCATATGCTGCGGTAGGAATATCATATTTTTTCATTAAATCCTTTGAAAATGCCTTGCTACCTTCCAGGATTGCTGCATTCTTTCTGGGACCGAAAGTACGAATGCCTGCTTTTTCCAATTCGTCTACGAGTCCTCCAACTAAAGGATCGTCCATACCCACTACGCAAAGGTCAATTTCTTTTTCCTTTGCAAATGCTACTAATTTATCAAATTCCATAGCGCCGATGGCTACGCATTCTGCCAGAGCAGAAATTCCGGCATTACCCGGTGCACAATAAATCTTGTCTACTTTACTGCTTTTCGCTACTGCAGTTGCAATTGCGTGTTCTCTTCCGCCGCTACCTACGATTAATACTTTCATCCTTTACTCCTTTTTGCATATTACACTTTACACAAATCTAACTGTTTGCAATCATATCAATTGCCTTTGGCAAAATAATCCATTCTGCCTGCTCCATAACACGAAGCTGAAGGCTCTTGGCATCATCGCCGTCTAATACTTCTACTGCTTTTTGCAAAATAATTGGTCCTGTATCCGTACCTTCATCTACATAATGAACGGTGGCTCCTGTTACCTTGACACCTCTGGCAAGCGCACCTTCATGCACTTTAAGTCCGTAGTAACCCTTTCCGCAGAAAGACGGAATGAGGGACGGATGAATATTGATAATACGCTTTGGAAATGCCTTTACAACCTCTGCAGGAATGTTTACCAAAAATCCTGCTAACACGATCAAATCCGGATTCATTTCAACCAGTTTATCTAAAAATGCCTGATTGAATGCATCGCGATTTTCGAATTCCTTGGGTGAAATGCAAATTGCTTCAATATCATTTTGCTTGGCTCTCTCGAGTGCATATGCTCCCGGATTGTTGCTGATAACGCCAATGATTTCAGTATTGGTGATGGTTCCGTTTGCCACGCCGTCAATGATAGCCTGGAGATTGGTTCCGCCGCCTGATACACAAACCAAGATTTTTAGCATAATCTAACTCCTTTATCACCAGCTTCGATATTTCCTACTACATAGCAAACATCTCCTGCTGCCTGAATTGCTTCCATTGTCTTGTCTACATCTTTAGGATCTACTGCAACGATCATACCCAGACCCATATTATAGGTGTTGTACATCATTTCTTCTGCAATATCACCGGTCTTCTGTAATAATTTAAAGATTGCAGGTACTTCATAGCTGTCCTTGTTTACCACTGCGGTAACACCTTCAGGAAGCATACGAGGAATATTTTCATAGAAACCGCCACCTGTAATATGGCTACATCCCTTGATCGTAACACCTGCGTTCTTTACGCTCTTGAGCGCTTTTACATAAATGCGAGTAGGAGCTAAAAGTGCTTCTCCTAATGTCTTTCCCAGTTCATCATAATATGTATCCAGGCTTTCCTTGGTCATTTCAAATACTTTACGTACTAAAGAGAAACCATTGCTATGTACGCCTGAGCTGGCCATACCGATTAATACATCGCCGGGCTTGATATTTTCACCGTTGATGAAATCCTTTTTATCTACTACACCAACTGCAAAACCGGCTAAATCGTATTCATCCTCTTCCATAAGTCCCGGATGTTCTGCTGTTTCGCCGCCAACCAAAGCACATTCAGACTGAATACAGCCTTCTGCTACACCGCTAACGATAGTAGCAATCTTTTCCGGATAGTTTTTACCACATGCAATGTAATCTAAAAAGAACAGTGGTTCACCACCTGAACATGCAATATCATTTACACACATAGCTACTGCATCAATACCGATGGTATCATGCTTATCCATAACAAATGCAAGCTTAACCTTGGTTCCGCATCCGTCTGTTCCTGAAAGAAGAATTGGTTCTTCCATATCTTTAATTTTGCTTAAATCAAAAGCTCCTGCAAATCCTCCGATGCCGCCAAGCACTTCCGGTCTCATAGTTGCCTTTACATGCTTTTTCATCAGTTCTACGGATTTGTATCCGGCTTCAATGTCAACACCTGCTTTTTTGTAATCCATTTCTGTTCTCCTTTTTACTTTCAATGTATTTTAGTAATTTTTATATCCAACTTCCTGAAGATGTGCATCCTTCTGCTTTACAGCTTCTTCCATCTCTTTGGAGTAATCTTTTAAGCGAGCTAAAATCTGGCTGTCAGATGTAGCCAAAATCTTTGCTGCCAATAAACCTGCATTCATTCCGCCGTTGATTGCAACCGTTGCAACCGGGATTCCTGAAGGCATCTGTACTATAGAATAAAGAGAATCTCTTCCTCCAAGTGAGGTTGTGTGCATCGGAATACCGATAACAGGCATCGGGAAAATAGCCGCGCACATACCCGGAAGATGTGCTGCCATTCCGGCTCCTGCGATAATTACCTTTACACCTCTGTCTTCTGCTGTCTTTGCATACTCAAAAAAGATATCCGGTTCTCTGTGTGCAGAAATAATGGTCATTTCATAAGAAATACCCAACTTATCTAAAATATCTGCAGCCTTGCTCATAACAGGCATATCTGAATCTGAGCCCATAACAATACTAACTAAAGCCATTTCATTCTCCTTTTTGTCTCTTCATTTTAAAACTTTGGTAAGTTACAGATTGCTGGAACCTGCCCTTACAGTTTACAAACTTCTCTGGTTTGCGTCAATGCCTTGACTGAATTTCTTCATTATTTTAGGTCAAACGCATCATTTAAAAGTTCACAGCCCTTTAATACAAAGCGGCCGTTTTCAATAATATTTACCTGAGTTCCGTCTGCTTTGATACCGCATAAAAGTCCCAGTTCATCATACGGAATGGTGATATCTGTATGGCACTGGAAATATGCCTTGTCCATATCTGTTTTTCTCAGAAGCGATACCTCATTGTCTCTGGCAATGATTTCTTTGCCGTCTGTATTGTAAACCGGCACATCCTCTGCATGAGAATAACAGGTATCACCGAGTGCAAAATGCGGTCCTGTTTTTTCCGCAATCAAAATCGGAAGCTTGTCTTCAATCTGATATTTTCGGCCCATCATATAAGCCACTGTATTGGTACCGATAGCAAATTCTCCGATTGGAAGGCTGTCATGATGATACAGGACATTTTCAAAAATCATGTCTTTGCCTTTTTTTGCATCCTCAAAATTTGCACAGCCATAATCACTGACCATACCATCCTTTAATTCTATCCATAAATCTTTATATTCCAGTTCCTTTAAAAAGACCTTGCTCACATGAAGCTTTCCGGTAGTATTTTTAAGCACCGGAGAGGTAAATACTTCTCCGACCGGAATATTGACATCTGCCACACAGTTTTCAAATTTTGTCTGTTTACTCGGATTGTCAAGTTTACATAACTCAACTCTCAGATCTGTCTGATTCTTTCCCATTCCTTTGATGCAAACATATTCTGTTTCATCCAGCGCATCAATGATGACCTGCTGTACATCCTCATAGGTCTGATAATCCAGTGTATTTAACTTGATGGTTTCTGCCATGATTTCCTGATAATCTGCTCCGATTTCCGGTATCGGGAATGCAATGATGGTAAAGCTTCTCTCCTCCCCCGGAATATAGGTATTGATCATCTGACCGAGCTGACCATAATACCAGGTAGAAATCTCCTGCTGCTTTTTCGAAAGCTTGCATGCATATTCATTGACAGAAGGTGCAAACGGTGTTTCTCCAAACACTTCCACCCAGGCAGGACCTGCTACGACCTTTGCCATTTCTTTTCTGCTTTCATAGGCTCTCGTATTCACCTCCAGCTTTCTCGTTGCCAGCTTTTTGGATAAAAACAGCGCCTCATCATCCTTGTGATCGTATTCATACTGACGATTCGGACTATCTGAATAATAACCTGCCAGAGAAGTACCTCTTCTGACAAAGATCAATCTGGAATTTCTGGAAATCGCACAGTCCAGTCCCATATTTTCAAAATTTGAAAGTGCCTGGTTTATCATGCGTTCAAAGCCTACCGGAAATACTACCTGTGCTGTCTGCTTGATTGAAAGGTCCTTATTCCCTTTGATAAAACCAATGCGATAGCCCTCTGTATAAGTATCTGCCATGAGGTTTATGGTTTCCTGCGGCAAAGAGGCTAAATATTTTGCACTTTCTATCTGGTTCTTTCCTATATATAAACCATAACGATATAAATATCTCAAATCCTCAGGACTGCTTTCCCGGATAATCTGATAAGCAAAGCTAACCTTTGGATCAATTTTTTCTGCTACTCTCAGCTCTGTCATTTCCTGACAATAATCATGTACAAAGAAATACAGAATCTCTATGATTGTTTCTTTACTCGGAAGTGTATTTTCTGCCACTTCACAGGCAAAGGATGCATAGATTTCCAAAAAAACTTCACTGTAAATAACCAGCGGAAACAGTTCCTGCTCAAAAGCTGCATAACTTACTTCAATCAGTTCTGCATATAAAAAGCTCAAAGCCTGTCCAAAATCCTCTCCCAATGTTTTTGTTGCATAGGCCGGATTTGCAAAGCTTTTATCATAGTTTTCCTTTTGCACATCCTGATAGATTTTCTGATTATCCTCAGAAAGCTTCTCTATCGTATTTGAAAAATAATCTCCCTTTTGAATCTGTTCATACAGTTCAAACAGAAAGCACAAATGGGCTGCACCTTTTTCGAAATAAGGATTGAATACCTCATTTATTTCGCTGCCTTTTGCAATCTGCGATAATCTTTCTTTTGCCAGTTCATATCTTTCCTGCATCATAAACCAAACACTCCTGCATATAAAATAAATCCGCCCGCAATGACTGCTAAGCTGTTAAGTAGTATTCCCATATTCGGGAATATATAAAACACATCTTTTTCGATTCTGGACAGGATTCCAAATACCAGTCCTCCTATCGAAAACAGAAACGCCAAAAGAACTGTCATTCCAAGTCTGGGAACTGCGACTCCATCCATCTTAAACGAAGAAAATACTGCCAGAGAGATAAACACATCTGACAGTATTCCTAATACAAATGACATAATTCCACGTTCCGGGTGTTTCTTATTGGTAAACATGTAATTTTTTTTACGCATAGAACCCGTCCTTAAAAAATGAGATTTGATTTTCTTGCTAATAATTTTGCTCCGGAAATAATAAGTAATACACCACTTACAATTCCAACTACTGTTATTACGACACCAAGTGCAATATTCAAAGCTCCGCTGCCTGCCATTGTTTTGTAAACTTTTTCTTCCATACTGGTTTGCTTCCTTTCTCTTGCCTGGTTACATGAATATTCTATCAGCAATTATTTGCAGCCGTACTGCTCATAATAAGCATCAATAGCAGCTTTGATGGTATCATCAATTACTACTTTACCGCCGCATTCTTTATTGTATAAGTGCTCTGTTACTTCAGCCATTGTTACGATTGCCTTTGCATCAAAGCCATATTTTTCCTTGATTTCATCCAGTGCGCTCTTTTCACCGCCGAGTCCTACTTCCATACGGTTTAAGCTAACCATAAGTCCTACGATTGTAACATCAGCAGCACCCTTTACCTTTGGAACAGTTTCTTCCATAGATTTTCCTGAAGTAGTTACGTCTTCAATCATGACAACTCTGTCGCCGTCTTTTAATTTGCTTCCTAAAAAGCTTCCCTTATCTGCTCCGTGATCCTTTTCTTCTTTTCTGTCAGAACAGTAACGGATTTCTTTGCCAAATAATTTACTGTAAGCAATTGCGGTTACGACTGCAATCGGAATACCCTTATAGGCCGGTCCGAATAAAACATCAAAGTCATCTCCGTATGTATCATGAATTGCCTTGGCATAGTATTCACCAAGCTTCATCAGCTGACTACCTGTAACATAAGCTCCTGCATTCATAAAGAATGGTGACTTACGTCCGCTCTTTAATGTAAAATCTCCAAATTTTAATACATCACTTTCTACCATGAATTCGATAAATTCCTGTTTATATTGTTCCATTTTCAAACCTCCTGAATTTCAAAACATTTTATCATAGCATACTTTCTTTTGCAACAAAGCAGAGATTGTCCTACTTTGTCTGATTATGATATGCCTGCTTTTCTATATACATATTTTCATCTGCGATTCTGACATATTTTTCGAGTGCAGACGGATTGTTTTCTTCAATATGCACCATACCGATACTGACGCCAACTTCAAATTCCATTTCCATTTCGCGGGCAGCCCGGCTGATTTCCGACTGGATTTGTTTCTTTACTTCCTCGTCGGTTTTATCTCCTTCTCTGGCACATACCCACATGAATTCATCTCCGCCAAAACGAACCGGAATACCATTCTTTCCGACTACCTTTTGAAGTCCTCTGGCAACTGCGATACAGGCATTATCCCCCTGCAGGTGTCCGTACTTGTCATTGATTCTCTTCATATCATTGATATCAATCAGACCCAGTACCACATCCTTGTCCTGCATTCTGGATAATTTTACAAAGTCATAAGCCATGTCATTGTAGCCCTGTCTGTTGTAAACACCGGTCAGGCCGTCTGTAATGGAAAAACGTCTCAGCTGATGATTGAGTTTTTCCAGACGCACATTCTGTCTGATCTGCTCTAACCCCTGCGTAAAGAACTGAACCCAGGTATATATCTCATAATTTTGAATGATATCATTATTTCCGCTGCAGGCCACATAACCTATGGTTTTATCATTTCTGTGAATTGGTACAAAGATAAAAACTTCCGAATCCGAAGACTCTCCGTCATAATCCGGAACCAGTTCATAACGCTGAATCGGATTTTTATGAACAGATTTTCTGTTCTCCAGAGCGCAGGCTACATCAAAGCCTGTATCAAACTCTGTCTTTTTATATTCCTCTTCTTTTTCAAATTCCAAATAGGTCGGATCGAGACATACATAAAATTTATCATATTGATAAAAACGATTGTCTTCCCACCTTGCGCCAAAAATTTCTCCCATTTTTTTCTTGTCATTGATGATTTTGGCACACTCAGCCATTCCTCTGTAATGTCCGTCGATTTCTATCTGTCCGATTCTGTTGTGATATAAATCCTTGACCAGATTCGCACGCTTTTTGAAATCTATTTGTGATAAATTGCATCCACAACTTTCTCCCATTTGCAATTTGGAGTCAAGCATCAGTTCTGCTTTGGTTTCCTTTTGATTTAATTTATCTATGATATTTTGAATTGCAGCTTCTCCGATGCGTTCATGCTCCTTGGACACTGTGGTAATAGCCGGAATATATGCTCTGGAATTTTGTGTATAATCGTATCCGGTCACAATCATCTCATCAGGGATAGTGACATCATAAAGCTCGGCCCAATAGCATACTCCAAGAGCCATATCATCATTGACGCAGATAACCGCATCCGGCAAAATATGCCCATGCTCCTGATACCAGGCAGCAAATGCGTCTCTGGCTCCGATCGGATACCACTGTCCATAAATCAGGTTGTCATCCGGAATCTCAATCCCATGCTCTTTTGCCACATCCATGGCAGCCTGAACACGGATACGCGAATCCTCGTGTCCCGGATCTCCTCCGACCAGCACCATGTTTTGGACGCCGTGACAGCTAATCAGATGTTCTACCAAATCATGCATACCGGAATAATTATCCGATCCGATAAAATCGATTCCTTCCATCCGGCTTCCGATGCAAACTGTCGGAATTTTTGATTCAAATACCGCTGTCTTCAGATAAGCTACCTCATCCACCAGATTAAAGGTATTTCCAAACAAAATACATCCATCAAATTCTGATAAATCCGGGAGTTTAAAAATACTAAACTCTCCCTTGTTTACTCTTTCATCATCCGAACAAGCCGAATAATTCATAAACAAAAAAACATCCATGTTGTTTTCTTTTGCTTTATCTGTGATACTGCTCAGAGTCTGATGTATAAACTCATGTGACCACCCATTTGCAAAAACTGCAATCTTTTTCTTCATAGTTTTTCTTTCTGCCTTTTGCGTCGATTGTTTACAAGCGAGGCTATTCATGATTAATAACTACTATTTAACACGATCCATTCAGGCTAAAAAATCTGCTGTGTAAAGTAATAAAGACCACTTCCCCAAACATCGAAATCATGTCCCCCCGGAATTTCATAATACAGATGCTTGGTCTGAGCCTTTTCAAGCTCAACATGATATTTATGTGGTTCGTCCCTGACCACTAAATCATTGTCTCCGTTCATCACGCAGACATAGGCCGGATATTCACTCGGTAACTTAAAGTGATTATCCTTCATAAGGCCTTCTTCTCTCACGCCGTTATTTTCATACGGCAACAGTCCGAATGCCGGACTAAAGGCTCCGATATAGGAGAACAAATCCGGTCTCGTAAACGAAATATAAAGTGTTTCTCTGCCGCCCATGGAATAGCCTGCAATCGCAGTATTTTCTCTGCCCTTTTTCACTGAGAAATGGCTTTCCATATATGGCATAAGATTTTCGGTTAAATCAATTAAAAATCTGTCAAAGGCTTCAAAGTGTTCCTTGGTAAAAATGTCATCCGGATTGTTTGCATCATTTTCTCTGACTCTGACATTTGGGAAAACTGCAATCATTTCCTGAATCATTCCCTTGGCCATGAGATTTCCCATGATTTCCACCGGATTAGCCATAAACCATTCTTCTTCATCTCCGCCGATTCCGTGAAGGAGATAAACAATCGGATATTCCTTGTCCTCCGAATAGTTTGCCGGAAGCAACACATTTGCTTTTCTTTCTTTTTTTACACAGTTAGAAGGATAAGAGATATTAACCAGTTTCCCATAAGTAACTCCTTCTGCTTTCTGTGTAAATTCCTTTGGCATAATATATTCTGCATTCATTATACTGTCATTCCTTTTCTGTTATTCCATCATCCATTTTCTGATTTCACAATCTGTTTCATCAAAAATGAAATATACATCATGTACGCCGGTAGCTACCTTTTCAAGGCCCGCTTTTACAACGCCAAATTCATCCTGACTTTCCGGTTTGAAACATACATCGGAAAGGACTTCACCATCCGGTGCATCCAGACAAATTCTGACATTTAATTCTTTGCTTCCGCGAATATCCATTGCGATGCTGCGGGCAACTTTTTCAGAGAAGTCTACTCCGTAAATTCCCATAAAGCTTCCCTGAGTAATATCGGTTACAATCATTTCACCACTGCCGTATTTCTTCGCATCCTCACCAAACTGAGTGGTATGAATATCGGCCATCACTGCAAAGCATGCTGCCGGATTTTCCTTAAACGGATTAAAGTTTTCCACCTGCTTTACGCCGCTCTTTGTCATCTGAATCTGTTCGAATTTTCCGTTTTTGTAGTTAACCGGTTCGAGACCTGTACAACGATAGCCCTTTAAGATACCCTGTTCTCTTTCCAAAATACGGGTATGATATGACATATAAAGCTGACCCTTAAATTCAAACATACAATGATGGTTATTTCCGCTCAGACCCGTAAAGTGTTCCGGATTTTTCAAAACACAACCAACCTTGGTAAAAGGTCCCATTGGCTTGTCGGAAGACATCAAAATAATTTCTCCCTGATCAAAGCCTGTTACCGGTACCTGATCCTTTGGAATAGAAAAGTTTGAACAATATGAATAGTAATAGGTTCCGTCAATTTTGTTGATTCCGGAATCTTCAAATAAGTATTCTACATTGTCGATTGCAATCGGATCTCCATCCAGGGAAATCATATCTGCTCCCAGCTTTGCCACACGTGCTGTTCCCGGAAGTGCTGCCATATCATCAGAAGGAACTCCGCCTCCGAAATAAATATAAGCATTGCCGTCATCATCCAAAAGAACTGCCGGATCAAAAAGCCATGTTACACTGTCGCAGGTAGGTGTTTTTTCTCTGGAAATGAGCGGTCCTCCAATCGGATCTGTAAATGGTCCTACCGGAGAATCTGCAGTCAATACTGCAATACCGTTTCCGCTGTTTGCAAAGTATAAAAAGAATTTCATTTTTCCGTCAATTTCCTTGCAAGCTGCTGCCGGAGCCCATGAATTGCCACCCCATGTAGCCTGACCATTCTTGCCTGCTGCATATACGCATCCATGGTCTGTCCAGTTTACAAGGTCTGCTGAAGAGATGACATTCAGAGTATCAATATTTCCATAATGATTCTCCTGAATTTCTCCCTTTTCATCATAAATATAATCATCACCTGTCATATACAGATACACTCTTCCGTCATATACCAGTGCCCATGGATCTGCTCCGTAGCGCTGTGTATAAACAGGGTTGGTATCACCAATTCCCTTGAAGTTTTTTTTGAGTTTCATATTATCAAAAATACTGTTCACGTTAGTCTCCAATCCGATATTTACTCATATCGATTATTATAAGTTATTTTATTTTTCTGTTGTTTTCTATCTTGTTTTTCTGTTATTTCAGCCAGGGCTGTTTCTTATTTTAAAGCACTTTCAATATCTGCCTTCATGTCAAGAACAGCCTGTCTGGAAGCATCTGCGTAGTTAGCAGGTGCAAACTTCTCTTTATAAGCATCTGACTGATAAGCTGCAATAATTCCTCGTGAGGAATTGATGATAGCTCCGAGTCCGTCTTTATTAAAGAAGTGTACGAGGTCTTTTCCTTTTCCTCCCTGTGCACCGTAACCAGGTACCAGGATATAAGATTTTGGCATGATATCTCTTAAAATCTTGCCCATTTCAGGATAAGTAGCACCTACTACGGCACCTACATAGCTGTAGGAATCTCCCATAGCTTCGCTTCCCCATTTATTTACCTGTTCTCCAACCCACTCATATAACGGACGACCATCAATGATTCGATCCTGGAACTCACCGCTACTTGGATTAGAAGTTTTTACGAGGATGAAAATACCCTTCTTTTCTTCCTTACATACATCGATAAACGGATTGATACCGTCTGATCCGAGATATGGATTTACGGTAGCAAAATCAACATCAAAGCCCTTGCAGATACTATTTCCTACCTGAACTTTTCCTAAATGTCCGGTTGCATAAGCTGCTGAAGTCGATCCGATATCACCACGCTTTACGTCGGCGATTACTACTAAATCTTTTTCCTTACAATACTTTACAGTCTTGTCATATGCCATTAATCCCGGAATACCAAACTGCTCATACATAGCGATCTGTGGTTTTACTGCAGGAATTAAATCATATACAGCATCTACGATTCCTTTGTTGTACTGCCAGATTGCTTCTGCCGCACCTTCTAAAGTTTCGCCGTATTCTTCAAAAGCCTTTTTTGTAATATGCTCCGGAATAAATTTCATCATTGGATCCAGTCCAACTACGATTGGTGCATTTGTTTTCTGAATTTTTGATACCAGTTTGTTAATCATGTTTTATTTCTCCTCTATATACTAATTTGTATTTCTATATGCAGACCTTCTGAAAGCGTCAGCACTTAATTCATCCTAAAGATTCTTATTTGTCCGCTCCGAGAATCATCACATCCTGTGCATACTTCTTGATATTCGAAGCATTCACATACTTTTTATAATCCTCTCCGTCTACCACGACCAAGGTCGGTGCCTGCATAACACCATATCTCATAGCCAGCTCCATGTTCTCCTCTGCATCAATCGGTACATAAGCGATATTCTGAAGCGCTTCCTTGGCAATCTTGCAGTTTGGACAGGTTTTTGTAGTAAATAAGTACTTCACATTTTCAGGAGTACCTACTACAACCTTTACATCAGAATCAAATCCTGAAAGAGTCACCATGCTTGAGGTCGGTTTCTTGAGACTTGATTTTTCAATATCATATTCTTTACGGTTTTCATATTCCTGAAGTTTTCCGTCATTCCAGTTCTGTACCGGTCTGTAGTATCCGGTAATACGGCTGTAAACCTCAGTTTCTTTTCCGCAGTGCGGACATACCTTAACTTCTCCTGCCAGATAGCCGTGCTCTTTACAAATAGAGTAGGTTGGAGAAAGTGTGTAATATGGTAATTTATAATTATCTGCAATGGTCTTAACCAGATTTGCAGCTGCCTTCCAGTCAGGAAGCTTTTCACCCAGGAATGCGTGGAAAACGGTTCCTGATGTGTAAAGTGTCTGTAAATCATCCTGGATATCCAGTGCATCAAAAATATCCATAGTATAATCAACCGGCAAATGAGATGAGTTGGTATAGTATGGAGTTCCTGTCTGACTGCCTGCGATCTTGATACCAGGCCAGCGTTTTCTGTCATGCTTTGCCAGACGATAAGTCGTACTTTCTGCAGGAGTAGCCTCCAGGTTGTACAGATCTCCGTACTGTTCCTGATAATCTGACAGACGGTTTCTCATGTGATTCAGAACTTCTTTGGTAAATTCCTGAGTTCTCTTGTCTGTCATATCTGCGCGAAGCCAGTTTGCATTTAATCCAACCTCATTCATACCAATCAGACCGATGGTTGAAAAGTGGTTGTCAAAGTTGCCAAGATAACGCTTGGTATACGGATACAAGCCTTCATCCAAAAGTTTGGAAATAACGCCTCTCTTGATTTTCAAAGATCTGGCAGCAATATCCATCATCTTGTTCAGTCTGCGATAGAAATCATCCTTGTTTGCTGAAAGGTATGCAATTCTAGGCATATTGATGGTAACAACGCCCACACTACCTGTACTTTCACCTGATCCAAAGAATCCGCCTGTCTTTTTACGAAGTTCTCTTAAATCCAGTCTTAATCGGCAGCACATAGAACGCACATCGCTTGGCTGCATGTCTGAATTGATATAGTTTGAGAAATACGGTGTACCGTATTTTGCTGTCATTTCAAATAATAAACGGTTGTTTTCTGTATCTGACCAGTCAAAGTCTCTGGTAATAGAATAGGTAGGAATCGGATACTGGAAACCTCTGCCGTTGGCATCCCCTTCAATCATGGTTTCAATAAATGCCTTATTGATCATGTCCATTTCTGTTTTACATTCGCCATAGGTGAAATCCATTTCTTTTCCGCCTACGATAGCCGGAAGCATAGCCAAATCATTTGGTACAGTCCAGTCCAAAGTGATATTGGAAAATGGTGCCTGAGTTCCCCAGCGGCTAGGTGTATTTACGCCGTAAATAAACGCTTCGATGCATTTCTTTACTTCCGGATATGTTAATTTATCTACCTTTACAAATGGTGCCAAATAGGTATCAAAGGAAGAAAATGCCTGTGCACCTGCCCATTCATTTTGCATAATTCCGAGGAAGTTTACCATCTGGTTGCAAAGAACAGAAAGATGCGCTGCAGGAGCGGAAGTAATCTTTCCTGTAATTCCTCCGAGTCCTTCTTTGATCAACTGCTTTAAGCTCCAGCCTGCACAGTATCCTGTCAGCATAGCCAGATCATGGATATGGATATCTGCATCTCTGTGTGCCTGAGCGATTTCTTCATCATATATTTCTGAAAGCCAGTAATTTGCAGTAACGGCTCCTGAGTTACTTAAAATAAGTCCTCCGACAGAATAAGTCACTGTCGAATTTTCCTTTACACGCCAGTCTTCTACTTTTACATAGCTGTTAACTACATCTTTATAATCTAAAATAGTAGACTTCATGGTACGAAGTTTTTCTCTCTGTTTTCTGTAAAGGATATATGCCTTTGCAACCTCGGTATAGCCGGTCTGTTCCAATACTCTTTCTACACTGTCCTGAACAGCTTCAATATCAATCTTTCCATCCTTTACCTTGTCCTGAAAATCAGCGGTAACTCTCAAGGAAAGAAGGTCTACGATATCATTGGTATACTGCATATCAGTTGCCACAAAGGCCTTCATAATCGCGTCGTTGATTCGGCTTAAATCAAACTGCGCTGTTTCCCCGTTACGTTTCATTACTTCTAACATTTTTTTCACCTAACCCTTACTTTTTGAGGGCAATATACAAGCTCGCCCACGATAAAAATATTGTATCATTTGCCTCCCCTTCTCGTCAATAAAAACCCAAAGAAAAAACACTATATCTTGTGTTTACATAAGTTGTTAACATAAGATATAGTGCTTTTTTATTCATACGCACAAACGTCATTTTTTGTGCATTTCTATTAATTTTACTCTGTTTTTTTGTGATAATTAACGAGTCTGCAGGAACTGATATTCTCTCTTTGCCTGCTCATCATCCGGGTAATTTTGGAGGTAAACTGTGATCAGTTCACTCGCCTTGGCAAAGTCTGAAACATACTCATAAGCCACGATTTCATTGAATCTGAGCTGTTTTAATACACTGCTGTTATCCGGTGTTTCCAGTCCGGCCTGGAACGCATTTAATGCTTCTGCATAGTCTCCGTTTTTTAGTTTACATAATCCCAACTGATTATAGATGACTGCATTCGGTGTATGCTCTGCCAGGTAGTTGCTGTAAAGTCCTGCTGCATAGTTGGAATCTCCCAGCTGTTCATGCGTTCTGCCCAGCATCAAAAGAGTATCTACATCAGATCCCTTTGGACTGCTTTTGGAAAGTCCGAGGAAATCTCTGGCATTTTCGTATTCGCCCATGTAGTAGTAAATAACACCCTTTTCATAGTCTGTCATATTGTCAATACGGTGCTCAATGGCTGCAGAAAGGTAAGCTCTTCCCTCTGCTTCTCTGTCATTGGATGCAAATACCTGATAAATATCAATGGTACGTGAAATATTATTTTTTGAATTGGCCAGAGAAATATTTAAATCAGACACCGCTGCTTCATAATTTCCCTGCTGCATTTCGATGCTTCCCTTCATAAAGAATACATCCGACTGTTTTTCTTTAAATCCGGTGATTGCATCCAGTGTTTTAATCGCTCCGTCAAAATCTCCGCTTTTGTACTGCGAAACTGCCATGTAGTAATTAATATCCACTTCTGTATCTGTCACAAAGATTCCGGCATGACTCAATGCATTCTGAAAGGATTCGGTGGCTTTTTCATATTCTGTCATAGCCAGATAGGTCATCCCCTGTCCTCTGTATGCCAGTTCAAAATCCTCACCCTCTACAATAGCCTGTTCAAAAAGAGTAAGGGCATCCTGAAAAGCCAGCTCTGAAAGCTTGCCCATGCCTTCTACGATTTTATCATTCTTTTTGCCGCAGCCGACCAGTGCCGTCAAGGATACAATGCACAGGCCCAAAATCAGCTTGCTTTTCTTTAACCATGTATGTTTTCTCATGTAGTACTTCCATTTCTTTCATTCATTACTTATACACAATATATTGTACAACGAAACCTTTTTTCTGCCAAGATATATTCCTGCGAATCCATTATTTCTTCAGTGCGTTAAAATCACTTTCTGCTTTTTCGAGGGTAGAAAGATTGGTTACGCATTCTCTCGCCTCAGCAGGAATTTCTCTGTAAAGCTGTCTGGCTCTCGTAATTCTCTTTTCGCTGTCCTTTTTCACTTCTCCGATTTTATCAATCGCATCGATTACAGACTGTGCCTTTTCCTGAGCCGACTGGTCTGTTAAATGACTTGACTGGGTGCCACTGAGTCGATAGCAGATAACCGGAGTTTTCTTGGATACATAGCCGTAAATCTTTTTAGCAACATTATATGGCAGATTTACACAGCCGTGCGAACCGTTTCCGGTATAGATATCACCGCCGAACTGGTCTCTCCAAATCGCATCATGCAGTCCGACATTTCCGTTAAACGGCATCCAAAAGGAAACCGGGGTTTCATAATTTTCTCCGACCAGCATCGCATCCTGTTCTTTGTAAGTGATACCGTATACGCCCTCCGGTGTATCAAACTGGCGTGCTGCATTTCCGGATACGAAATCAGATTCCAGCACCTTTTGTCCGTCTACATAGACATATAAATGCTGCGCGGTTAAATTAACCTCTACATAAGTATTACCAATATCCTTGGCTCCGTACGCTGCTGCCTCCTGACGATATACCGGCACTCTGTCACCGCTTTCGCCTTTTTCAATCATGGCATAGAGTTCTTCCTGTTCGGCAGCATAATCCATCCACCATCCGTAGTCCCCTCCGGATATGGTAATGGTTTTTCCGTAGCTGGTAGCAAACTCTCTGTCTCTGAAAATCGTATCATACTTTTTACGAAGTCCGACTACAAATTCATCTGTTTTTTCTCTGTCTACTGCTACCTTTAAATTTTGTTCATCTACAATCAGCCAGTCCTTTAACACATTTCCGTCGATGATTTCTTCCTGGTCACCAAATGTATATTTGATTTGAAGATCTGTATACTTTTTAAGCTGTGGAAGCAATGTTTTCAGTCTTTCATCATCTGCATAAATCGTTGGCTTTTTATATAAATCAAGCTCTTCTAAATCAATTCGGGTTTCCAGACATCGAACCGCCTCATAGATGCTTTCCTTGGCGCTGCTAACTTCCAGCTCATTTCCCATTTCATGCGGTTTAATCTGAAATCCGGTTTCCGGACTGTATTCAGACAAATCCGCATTCTGAGGGCTTTCCCAAAAGCCCGGCTGAAAAGCACTCAGTTTATCCACTGCTCTGACCAGAGCTGTCTCTTCATAATCATAAAGTTTTTCAATATTATAGGTGATGGTGTCCTTTTTTATCGCATGAATCATAGCCTTGAATACATTTTGCTTATCCAAAATCTCATCGAGCTGATCCATGTTGGATACACGCACTCCTATCTGATCTCCATCAATCACCTCACTGATTTTATCTCCTTCTTTGGTTCTTTGAAGGATTTCAATTCGGTACTGTCTCATGATACTTTCCAGCTGATCTATTTCCATAGCGGATACATCAATATCATTGATGGTGGTTCCCTTCATAAAATGCGTACTGAAGTAACGATTTCCTATCACGATTCCGATTACAAGCATTACAAAAAGAATACTTGCCATGATAAGCAGTACTCTCTTTATCATTCTCTGTCTTCTTTTTCTGCGTTTTGCAGCCATGCGCTGTCTGCTCTTTTGAGCTGCATTGTAATCTCCGGTTCGAGTTCTTTGTCCGGTTGATGCTCTGCTACCGGTCTTTCCTGTAGTTCTGCTGCCGGTCTGTCCTGTAGTTCTGCTGCCGGTACGATTCGTGGTTCTTTCGGTTGTTTTGCTTGCGCTTGCCCTACTCGAAGGCTTGCCGGATGCTTTTCTTTGGCTCTGTCCGCCGGTTCTGCTGCCGGTACGGCTTGTAGTTCTTCCTTCTGTCTGCATTCTGTTTCCTCGTCTTTTTTATCAAATATATTTTAGCAAGAATCCTATACTATGACTAGTATGAAAAACAAAAACTATGTATAATAGATTTCATTAAAATAAAAATAAATAAGACATAAAAGGAAACGATTATGACAAGCGAATTTACGGCAAATCTTCCGGAAAATTTCAGGACACGCATGCAGGCTATGCTGGGCTCGGAGTGGGACAGCTTCCTTAATAGCTATGAAAAAGACAATAGCCACGGACTTCGCGTAAATACCCTGAAATTAACTATGGAGGATTTATTACAAAATACATATTTTTCCCAAAATGAGAAAACTCTGAATCAGGTTCCCTGGGCCAAGGACGGACTCGAATATCCTTCTGCTTTTACTCCGGGTAAATATCCGTTGCATGAAGCAGGTGCCTATTATATTCAGGAACCTTCTGCCATGATTCCGGCTTCTTATCTAAACAGCACGCCCGGCGAATGTATTTTGGATCTTTGCGCCGCTCCCGGCGGAAAAAGTACGCAGATTGCATCCGGAATGCAGCAAAAAGGCATTCTGATGGTAAACGAAATTCACCCTGCGCGAGCAAAAATTCTGTCTGAGAACATAGAACGTATGGGAATTGCCAATGCCGTGGTATTAAATGAAACACCGCAAAAACTGGCCATGGCCTTTCCTCTGTGTTTTGACAAGATTATGGTAGATGCTCCCTGCTCCGGGGAAGGCATGTTTCGTAAAAATGAAGAGGCAATCCATCAGTGGAGCAGCGAAAATGTAGAAATATGTGCAAAAAGACAGGATGAAATTTTAGACTGTGCTGCCCGTATGTGCAAAGCCGGCGGAACCATCGTATATTCTACCTGCACCTTTGCTCCGTTGGAAAATGAGGGCACTATTTTGCGCTTTTTGAAAAAGCATCCGGATTTTCATGTGGAAAATGTAGTTAAAATAGAAGGAATGTCAGCCGGAAATGTTGATTTCCTGAATTGCCCTGCCAAAGAAAACGAAGCCTACGAAGCTGAGGATTTTACCTATGATGAAAACCTCAAAGCTCAAATCAGTAAAACCATCAGGCTATTCCCGCATAAAGCCATCGGGGAAGGTCACTTTATTGCAGTCCTGAAAAAAGACGGTGAATTATCCGCTGCCGCCTTTCATGGCCCATCAGAAGGCTATTCACTCATTGACGGAAAAATCAAGACTTCATCTGATACCAAAAAGAAAGCGCCAAAAGGAAAAGCCGGCAAAAAAACTGCTCCAAACAGTACCGATTTTCTTTCTGCCGTTCAGGAATTTATCGATACAGAAATGAAAGAAATACCGGACGGACGTATCATACAGTTTGGTCAGCAAATTTACCTTCAGACCGAAGCCTTTCCTCTCTTATCAGGACTCAAGGTACTGCGTCCCGGCCTTCATTTAGGCTCCGTAGAAAAGGGACGTTTTGAGCCGAGTCATGCACTGGCATTGTGGGCTGATGAGCAGAAGGTTTCGCATTATGTAAACCTATCATCTGCAAATCCGGAGGAATACCGGATTGCCTGCCAGTTCATTGAAGGACAGACCTTCCCGTATGAAGGCGAAAAAGGCTGGTATGTTATTTGCCTCGATCACATTTCCCTGGGCTACGGAAAGCTGGCCGGAAATATCATGAAAAATCATTACCCCAAAGGGCTTAGAAAAAGCTGCGGTCAAGTATAACCGCAGCTTTTACATTTTCTGTTTCGTTATTTATGATTCACCCTTACCGGAGCCCATTCCGTATCGAACTTCCTCATATTGCCGGTGCAGAGTCTGTACCGCCTCCTGCGAATCAATTTCATAATAGGTTTCAATCTCATGCGGAGTAAAGAATCTCGGAATTCTTTCTCCTTTTTTCTTGTACTTCCATATGAGTTTTTTGTATTGACGTCTGATTTGATTTTCCCTTCCCCCGGATCGTCTTTTGAAAAATCCTTTTCCGAGACTTTCTGCCTCATCGGGGATATCCTCTATCAAATCATCGTCAAAGGTTGCCTCGCTAAAGGCCTTGGCCCTGGCCATATATCGAAGTGCCAGCTGATAGATGACAAAGACTGCAATCATACCAAACATAGAATAAACAATGGCATTCATCCACGCCGGAGTTTCTATCGCATCATCCATATTGACTTTTAGCTTAAACGCTTCTCCTGCATCTCCATCCATATCCGGCTTGATAAATCTTTCCAGTCTCCAGTTAAGCTTTTCGGCTGTAATATAGCGCCTTTGCGAAATCTGTGACATCGCGCCTCCCAATAGCAGCAAAATCACCAGCGCTGTGATAAGCATAATCACTGTATTTACAAAACGGATTCTTCTGACCGGAAGATTGATGACACGTTTTCTCAGCGAAACAAAACTGATATATCTGCCATAGTATCCGATGTAGTAATAACAAATCAAATAGAGCCCCATAAATACCAGTGAAAAATCACCGGCTTCCTTGTTATGAATGAACAAGGATCCTATATAAGAAAATGCCAGGATAAATATCTCAATTTCTCCCAAATAAAACGGCTCTGCCTTTTTGGTCTCCGGATCCCTTCTCGCTCCTGCCTGAAACAGGGCTATGAGTGAAAACAGACTGATCACCCACCATGCCACCATCGGCTCTTCGCATCCCAGTTCCACCGCATAATTGGTCCCGGTAATAAAGCAAAGCACCAGCATCAAAATATGCACGAGGACATATACAACAAAAAATCTGCATTTTACAATCAAAAACAGATTGATAGTGGTACAAATGGTCAATGCCAAAATCGTATATAACTGATACTCTCCATTGCCATGAAACTCTTTTTTCATAGCACAGGCATCTATTAAAACCATCGTAAACAAAATGACATTGGATACAATCAGTGCCACATAATATAAAAATGTCATGACAAAAGTCGCCACTTTTATTTCTTGTTTCTTTTCCATTACGTTAATTCCCATAAATAATGTGTTAGACCTGCTGCTTTTACAACTTCTCTTCCCTTTTTCATTTCCACCGGCTGAATCCACAATATAGGCGTTTCCTTGGCCAGCATAGCAATCGCATCACGATTGGCTTCCAGATTTTTAGAAATGATACAGCAAAGTCCCTCTGCTTCTTTTAATTTTTGCTCCAATATCGGCTGCGGATGAATATTTTTTTCTTCATCCTTAATACTGAAAGGAATCATTTTTTGACCGGTATCAATCAGGGCAAAACGCTTTTCCAGTTCGCTTTTATTTGCCAGAACATCTGCCATGGAAAAATCAAAAGTTTCCTCGGTATTTGCCCAAACCGATACATCCATTCCTGCTCTCATCAATGACAGCACCAGGCTGTCTGCAATACTGATGGTTTCCTCCAAAAGTTTGGGTTCCTTGAGCATGATTGGCTCTTCTAAATCCACAAAAAGATTGACTACGCCTTGATGGGTCGAATCAAAGGTGTTTACCATCCACTGACCCATTCTGGCACTCGCCTTGTAATTGATATTCTTCATCGGGTCTGTCGTGGTGTATTCTCGAATGGATGAAAAGCTGAACGGATCCTCATAGAGGTTCTTTTGACAGCTGACATCTCCCATCATACGTTCACAAAGCAGTTTTATTTCTTTGACATCTACTAACTTTGGATATACATAAATCGATGTATACACCGGCTGTTTCGCTAAAAACTTGTCACCGGAAAGCAGAATATAAGATACCAAATCTACTTCATTAATTTCATAAAAGCCTCTTCTTTCACAAGTTGCCTGTATTTTTCGAGTGATTCTCTGTCTTCCCGACATAGAAAAGACATCTCGTTTATACATGTAGTCTGACTTTACTGCATTGGCCATATCGGCAAACATCATGGAACGGTCATTTTGAAATCCTACCTCTATAATCGGAAGCGGCATCTTTTTACGATTTTCAATTCGTTCCTTGATAACAATCTGCTGTCCCACATGCACACTGCTCATGTCATAGCTTAAATCCACTCTTAAATTTCGATACCAGTTTCTGTCATAGTATCTGAGCGTTAGCTTAAACAAAAGAAAGAAGCCTAAGAGTAAAATAATTATCATAAGCGTTCCCAGTTCTCCGTTGGTACATCTACCTGTGCTAATACCTGTTTGATTTTGCTCAGTTTTTCCTGGTCAGAACCCAGGTTGTCCATATATCTGTGAGCCAGTACATACGGAGCGACTGTCTTGATATCTTCCGGTACTACATAGTCTCTGCCGTTTACCATTGCAAAGCTTTGGCTCATCTTTAAAAGTGCCAAAGTACCTCGAGGTCCTACTCCCTGCATAGATCCGTTTCTGGTTGCCTGAAGTAAAGATACAATATACTGTCTTAACTGTTTATGTACATAGATATGACTTACCTTTTCCTGCAATGCCAGGATTTCTTCCTTGGTGATGACAGGCTGTACCTTTTCAATCGGAGTATCCTCGATATACATATCTACCATTGCTTCTTCCTGCTGCTGGGTTAAATTCCCCATAGAAAGCTTTAACATAAAACGGTCCAGCTGCGCCTGCGGCAGTGGGAAACATCCCAAGGTTTCTACCGGGTTCTGTGTCGCAATAACAAAGAACGGATTGTCCAGTTCTCTGGTTACACCATCTGTCGTTACTCTGTTTTCGCCCATACATTCCAACAAGCTGGACTGTGTTCTCGGTGTCGCACGGTTAATTTCATCTGCCAGTAAAATATTGGTAAATACAGGACCCGGACGGAAGGTAAATTCACTCGTCTTTTGATTGAAAAATGAAATACCGGTTACGTCTGCAGGTAATAAATCCGGAGTAAACTGAATACGACTTTGATCCAGTCCGAGAGACTGTGCAAGTGCTCTGACCATCATCGTTTTTCCTGTTCCCGGAAGGTCCTCTAAAAGTACATGCCCCTTTGCAAAAAAGGCTGCCAAAATCAGAGTGGTAACATCCTCTTTTCCTACAATGACTGTGGAAATCGAATCCTTTATCTGTTTTATTTTATCCATAGTTTTTGCTCCTTTATTATTCACTTTTTGTGATATCTTCTCTACTTAGCATTTTATCTTTTAATTGTATCATAAATGTATCATTTCATGCAGTGAATGGAATTTATATTTAATCAGAGAAGGCTATATATAAAAAGAGGTCTATATATAAAAAGAAGGCTATATATAAAACACTCCAAAGCCGCTCTCGCTTAGTTGGCAAGATGTAACAGTGCTAAACTCGAAAAAACCTCGTTAAGCACTGACACTTGCCAAAAACTTTGTCGTCGTTTTATATATGCCTTCTTAGTCTATTTTTGAATACTATTAAAAACCTACTTCAGGAAACCTTCGATGATTTTCTGCTGTGCTTCTTCCTCTGTCAATCCCAGCGTCTGAAGCTTGATAATCTGTTCACCGGCAATCTTTCCGATCGCTGCCTCGTGAATCAGCTGCGCATCCAAATTTGCTGCTTCGAGTGCAGGCTTTGCCAATACTCTTCCGTTATCAGCGAGAATGGCGTCACATTCGCTGTGTCCGGTACATCTGCATTTTCCGTTGATAACAGAAGTAAATTCCTGATAAGAGTTACCTCTGGCTACCGAACGTGACATCAAATCTACTGCACTGTCATCGCCTTCCATATCTACTACAAAATCTGTCTGGGCTTTATCTTCACCGTTTGTCATGATACGTTCTCTGACAATCAGTTTTGCTCTTTCTTTTAATACCGCTTTGGTTTTACGAACGGTAGAATCCACACCGCCCAGCTGTACGGTATCCATCTCCAGATAAGAATCCTCATCCAAAAACGCATCGGTTACCGGGTCGATTCTGCGAAATGCCTTGGCACTACCATTCCCTAAATGCTTTTCCTGATATAAAACCTTGGATCCTTTTTTCAGGAAAAAGCGGTGAATTCCATTATGTTTTGCTTCTCCTTCATTATCCGCATGAATACCGCAGCCTGCTACGACTGTAACGTCTGCATCTTCACCGATAAAGAAATCATTGTATACCAGATCACTGACATTACTTCTGGTAACACAGGCCGGAATGAAAACCTTTTCTCCTTTGGTATTCGGAGCTACATGAATTTCAATACCGCTGCCGTCTTCCTTGGAAATAATTTTGATATTTTCAGTAGACTGTCTTCCGACACATCCGCCGTCCTGTCTGATATTGTATGCGCCCTTAAAGGTTCCGTCATAATCGGAAATCTCTTTCAGCAGGCTTTCTGTTGTTTCTGACATCTGATTCATAATTTATACCTAATCCTTCTGTGATTTCTTTTCCAATGGACAGCTTGGTCTTTTTTCTCCGGCTAAAAGCGTCGGAAGTACCTCGTCCTTGGTTCCGTGAGTACGAACGCATCCGTTTGCAATTACGATAATTTCATCTGCAATTTCCAAAATACGTTCCTGATGCGAAATCACCAGTAAGGTTCCCTTTGTTTCCTTTTGAATTTCCTGGAAGGTTTCTACTAATTTAGAAAAGCTCCACAAATCAATACCTGCTTCCGGTTCATCAAAAATAGAAAGCTTTGCGTTTCTGGCAAGTACCGAAGCGATTTCAATTCTTTTGATTTCTCCTCCGGAAAGTCCTGCATTTACTTCTCGATTAATATATTCTCTGGCACAAAGTCCAACCTTTTCGAGCAGTTTGCAAAGTTCTGATTCGGTTAAGGTCTCTCCTGCTGCGAGATCCAACAGGTCTCTGACGAGCAGTCCCTTAAAACGAACCGGCTGCTGGAACGCATAAGCGATTCCCTTTTTTGCTCTCTGTGTAATATCTAAACTGGTAATATCCTCACCTTCAAAGGTGATCGTACCGCTGGTCGGAGTTTCCAGTCCTGCAATAAGTTTTGCCAGGCTAGTCTTACCTCCTCCGTTTGGTCCTGTTACCACGATAAGTTTTCCCTCTGACAAGGAAAAGCTAATGTCTTTTATAATATTTTCGCCGTCTGCTACTTCCCAGGCGATATGATCGAGTTTCAGCATGCTTGTCCTCCTTTGCATTCTTTCTGATTATACACTAAAAGACCTTTTTTACATAGTAAAATTTAATATTTAGGGAATTCTTCATTCAAATATGCCACGATTTCTTCCAGTCCCTCTTCACTAAATGCAAACTCCTTATGTATTTTCTCCTCTGTTGTCTTTGTAAAGTTCAGCGGCCCCTTCCAGGTAATCAGCTCAAGATGCGCATCTTTGTTTTTATCCGGATTTCTGTCATATCTGACATCTTCAAAGGGAAGTCTTGCCACGCGATATCTTAAATTCCCGATGCTTCCGTAAAAAGCCTCTCCATAATTAAAAAATGAAATATGATAAATATCATCCTTTTTTACTTCCATGACAATCTCCTTATCTTTCTATCGTTTGCAAAAGAAGCTCATAGCTCTTTTGTCTCTGTTCGTCAAACGGCCACAGCACACTGTATTCCTGATACTTTGAGTATTCCCCGGCGCGATTTTTCAAATCACATATTGCCTGATAAGCTCCCTCAACAGCCTGTCCGTTTTCACATCGTTTCCACTCATTTCCTGCTATCAGAATTCCTTTAGTTTTCTGCAATAACAGGTCATTGATTTTAGGAATGCAATTCTGATTTTGCTTTTTCAATGCTTTCAGAGCGCTGCTGCCTTCAAATTCCATTCCTAAAGATGCATAAATCATCTCAATAGGATAAGCATAGCCTGACTGAAGCTGACTAAACAGCCCGATTGCAATCACCGCATCATATTCCTTTTTAAGCTCTGACAGAAAATCCTTTTTCTCATTAAAAGTCTGTGTCAAAAGCTCGCATACAAAATCATCAAACTCCCTCGGTTGCAATCCTGCTGCCTTTATTTGGCGCAGCTCTTCTTCCATCCTGTCTACAAACTCCTGCTCTGCTTTTTGCTCCGTTCCTGTCACAGATCCGGTGATCATTTTTACCCGCTTATCGTCTGACAGATGATACTGAAAAAGTGCTCTCTCCATCGCTTCCGTATCATAATCCAAAAGCGTAATAACATGACCGTTATCTATTAGCATACCCAAATCGATATCATTGCATTCACCGGCTCCCACAATCAGAACCTGCGGATACTCTGTCAGCAAAGAAACCAGAAAACCGGTCAGGCCCTCTCTATACTCGCTCCAGGCTTCATGTGCACCTATTATATATGAACTTGTCTTTATCTTTTCATATAAAGTCATAACTATCTTTCCTTCTTTGGTCATTTTACAACCCATAGGAGGCTTTTTCAATAAGCATTCCTATTTCCCGGCGCATTTCTCAGACACAAAGCGCCCCAGCCTGACAAGCTGTCCGGAAGCCTTGTCTGAAATGGCAGCTTCCTCGCTCCTTTTAACAGGGCAGCTTTTAACTTTTCTCCGTATAGATACGGATCATTTCCTTTTACCGGTCCCCATTCCAGCAGCAGGGCTGTTGCCCCTGTCACCATCGGAGTCGCATAAGACGTACCACTCACTCTTTGGTATCCAAACTCCGGCGGAAGCAATAAATCCACTCCCGGCGCTGCCAAATCCGGCTTATCCAGTTGCCAGATGGAATCTCCTCCCAGGCTCCCTCTTCCCGAAAAGTCTGCATAGGAAGAATAGGTACTATCGTAAGCCCCCACACAAATGGCGCGCTTGGCAGTGGCCGGAATCGTAACTGTCCGAAGCGGACTAGGATTTAGAAATCTCGTAGTTTGCATTCGAAAGCCGTAGCTGGGCAAATACATATGAAAGGTACCGTTTTTCACCTCGGTTCCTTTTATCTGAAATTCCCAGATTCCGGACTCCAAATAGGTATCCAGCGGCAAAAACTCTATAAAAAACTCTGCCTTTGTCGTATAAGGCTTTGCCGTACCCGAATATATAAAAAGTATATTTCGGCCAAGATTAACCTGATTCATGCGAACCGTTTTGGCATCAAAGCTCTGCGTATATCGCTTTTGCCCGGGTGTCAAAATCGTAATTTCAAAAGAATCCATGGCATAGCTCCAAAGCTGAACACTCAGACTCCTTTCGTACGCTCCTACTGCCAGTTCAGCCATTTGTACATCGCCCGTTTGCCAAATATGCCCTTCAAAATGTCCCTCTCTCGAAGCCTCATTTCCGCTCCCGATACAGATGTTTCCGATGATATCCTGCGCCGTCGCATCTATATATCTTTCCAGCAGGGAATCTCCGTCATGGCTCCCATATGTATTTCCGTAACTGATATTGACTGCCAATGGCCTGTGAAACTTTAGCGCCTTATCCTTTAGCCATTTTATCGCTCGCATCAAATTGGTGGTATGCGGAAAACTGTCCTGATTTTCTATATTAAGCTTTACGATCAAAAGCTCACTATTGGGTGCCACCTTTGAAGCAATCGCTGCTACCCGGCTTCCGTGTCCGCTTCTGTCAAAAGGAAGCTCCGTATTTGCCAGAAGTGCATCATTTATTTCCTCTGCACTATATTCTCTGCTTTCGTCCTGATCATAAAGATATCTGACTTTTGTTTTACGATTCTCATCGAGAAAGATTGGATTTTTCAGATCAATTCCGGAGTCAATAATCCCGATAAATACACCTTCTCCGGATAACTCATCTACCCCCGGATTTAGTCCAAAGCAGGATTTTTCAAGAGCCGTCCGGAGCTGGGGCATCAGTCTTTTGGGCATCTCTATGTATTCAATCTCTTCCCTGTCTGCAAAGTCTTCAATCAGTTCTGCAGAAAGCGTCACAATATAATAATTGTAATCCAAAGGTTCGATGGTTATCCTGTCAGTTTGCAGACCTTGAATATCTCTGCTGCTTTTTACAATCAGCTCCCAGCGTTTTTCCTCCTGCAAAAAACCTGCATTCAATGCCATCGCTTCCTTTCGTTCTTCTTCCGAAAGGGTTAGGGCCAGGCTCAGGGAATCCTCTATTTTTTGATTTTTCTCCATATGCATTCTCTCTGTTTATACTATTTTTTCATCCTATGATATACGACCTTCCATTATCACTTTTCACAGTATTTTCACGGCCTTTTCATTGTTTGAAAAATTAAATTATGGTATGATGCAAATAATAGGGAAATGAAATTTAGGGAGACATCGCTCATGGAAGAACAAGTAAAAGGATTTGATCTGGCCGTAGATGCCAATCAAAGAGAAACTACCGTACACGGAAGTTTGGATTATCCGGTTTCTGTATATCGAATTAATATGAGCAGAGTACATGCCGGCTATATGCGTTGGCACTGGCATGAAGAACTCGAACTCGTTTATATCGCCGAGGGACAGCTCGAAGTATCGATACAAAATGCGACTCAGATTCTGTCACAAGGAGATATCTTTTTTGTAAACAGGGATGCTCTGCACTGTGCTCGTCAGCTTCCGGGACAGCCTTGTATTTTATATTCCATTCTCTTTCATGTGAATTATTTATTCGGATATGAACATTCCTACCTGGCAAACAAATATTTACTGCCAATCGTACATTTTCATAACCAGACCTCTGTTTTTCCTTTATTAAAAGAAAAGCATTTCCCACATATTACAGAAATCGTGACTGAAATCATACGATTATCCAAAGAAAAACCCTTTGCCTATGAAATCATGACAAAGGATTTATTACTAAGATTTTGGCTGGAACTATTAGATTTTTATCAAGGTTTCATTGTAGAAAGAACCGATGATTTTCAGGCTTCCCATCAGCTGAGCATTGATGAGGAGCGTGTCAAATCAGCAGTTGCCTATATTGCCGGTCATTATGATATGCCGATTACTTTAGAAGACATTGCTGCTGCCATTCATGTCAGCAAAAGTGAGTGCTGCCGCTGTTTTAAACGATGCCTGAAAATGTCACCCTTTGACTACCTGCTAAAGTACAGAATATATACAGCAGTGGATATGATTACCAACAATCCGGACAAGCTGTCCGTTTCTCAGATCGCTGCCAAAACAGGTTTTAACTCCAGCAGTTATTTTAACAAAACATTTCGCAAGTATATGAAATGTACTCCGTCTGAGTACAAGAAAAATCATGCGAACAAAGTCAGTCCTCAGATTCATCGGTCAAATGGTGTAATCTCCTGATACTCTTTTTCAAAAAGAAATATCTGGATGCAACTGCCAGCAGGACACTAAGCAAAGCAAAAAATACATATAAAATTAGCATATGCTTACGATCCGGTGCATATAAAAGGAAAGCCATAGCGCAAAGGACTCCTGCTATCAGCATGGAAAGAGACATGTGAAAAAACACATTCACATTTCCTCTCATAACAGCTCCTTCATCCTCCCAGGTGAGTCTGGGATGTACGCTGTCTAAGTAAATTCCCAAATAGGTAATGGCAATTGTCATGCCAAGGTACAGTACAAACAGACACAGCACCGATTCCATCCCCGGATTTATAAACAGACTGGCTATCATAACACACAAATACCCGGCAAAGACGGCCATATCAATGGCAATCTTTGCTTTTCTTTTTATCTGCGTTCCATAGGAAAGCGGAATGCTTTTCATAAAGGTAATCTGCTGTCCTTCTCTCGAAAATGCTGTCGCTGCAATCGCATTGGCTCCCGGAATCAAACAGGCCAAAATGATATGCAGCATAAGATAATACAAATCTGCCTTTCCCAATTGCAGGCTCATAAATTCTCTGTATTTCATAAAGGTCTGACTCTGCCCCTTCCAGAAAAATACCAGTGCGAGCGCAAATGGCCATACATAGGTCATCAATACACAGTTTGAAATATAGGAACCGGTTCGAAACAGGAGTCTAAACTCTTTTTCATAATAAGACAAACCTGCACTCTTTTTTTCATAGCTTTGCTTTGCCGACAAAAGACCACCTTTTCTTTTTGCATTGGAAGTACTGTTTAGTCTGTTAAGTCCATATAAATAAAGCTTATTAGCAACAAACAAAAGCACCAGTATTCCCAGAATATTGATTAGGAGATATGCGAGAAATTCTACAACATTTCCACCGGCAAATGCTCTGGTAAATAAATAGTTGGTATAAAAAAGACGATTCATGGAAATCAGAAATCCACTGGTATTATTTTGCATACTTTCTACAAAATTTTCTACCATAATACCATCCAGTCCGCCCATGGAATAAAACGCAAAGCCTGTCAGTCCTAAAGACATTGCCCATACAAATAGATTGGTCTGTCTTTTGGTACGCATAAAAAACGGAAGCGCCATTCCGATGATACTAAACAGTGCACATTCCACCATCGGAAAAATCGGAATTGTAAACAAACCGATCAGCATAAACAAAAAACTTTTTATCGTAATCCCTGCTGCAATAAAATATCCTACAAAAGCACTAAAGATTGTAAACAGTTCCAATCCGCATTCTGCCATATAGGTTCGAAGGAGCTTGATCAAAATAATCTCCGAGGTCTTTAGCGGCAGTGGCAACAAATGCTCTAAATCCGACGAAAAATAAAAGCTCGTCAGCACTACCTGAAATCCAAATACGAGTGCAAACAGACTCATAAAATGAATAATCACCAAAAGTCCCTGATAGTCTTGCCCGGCTTCTAACAATGCCAGTGTCATAATGTAGGACAAAAAGCCCACAACAAAACAGGCCGGTATCATAATACAGGCAATCGCGAAAACAGATAATATTTGATATAATCTCGCACTCTTTTTATTTTGAGGCTTTGATGGAGCCGATGTAAACATCAGCGCCTTTGTCAAAATCCAAACTTTTTTCATATCCGGCCTTTCTCATGTCTCGATTGTTTACCATCGAGGCCCTCGCCATGCTAAATCAGTCATGCTAAAAATGTTAATTTGATGAAACCAGTAAAAAGATTTCTTCTAAATCCTTGTCCGGGTATTTCTGCTTTAAGCTTTCCAAATCCCCGTCATAGGAAAGCTGTCCTTTTTTTACCATTAAAATACGACTGCAGAGCTGCTCTGCTACAGTTAAGACATGCGTAGAAAAAAAGACTGCATTTCCGTTTTTGGCATGCTCCTTCATCCTGCGCTTCAACTCATAGCTGGCCTTGGGATCGAGTCCTGTCATAGGCTCATCCAAAATCCAAACCGGCGGTTTATGTAACAAAGTTCCGATAATCATAATCTTTTGTCTCATACCGTGTGAATAATCATTCATCGGAGTATATAAATGCTCAGTCATTTCAAAGCTTTGCGCCAGTTCTTCAATCGTCGCCTCTCTTTGGTCAGTATCTACCTCATATAAATCCGCCATAAGCAGCAAATATTCCATACCGGTCAGACGCAAAAACAAATCCGGATTATCTGAAATGTATCCGATTTGCTGTTTTGCCCGTAAAGGCTCTATCTGCATATCCAGACCCTTTATCTCTATATGTCCGCATGTCGGCTTTAATATCCCTGTCATCATTTTTATGGTAGTAGTTTTCCCGGCGCCGTTTTCACCTACGAAGCCGACTATTTCTCCGGGACCGATTCGAAAGGACATATCCTTTACGGCATAAAAATCTTTTCCAAATACTTTTGATACCTGATCTAAATAAATCATAGTAACTCCTAACTCACTTTATCGTTTCATTATTCATAGCATGGTTTACATAACTTTATCCATGATTGGGATTTAATACGTGCTCCATGTCCTGTGGAAGCGGCGCAGTAAACTCCATTTCTTCTTGGCTGATCGGATGAATAAATTTTAGTCTGTAGGAATGCAGGGCCTGTCTGTCCATCCATTCCATATCCGGATTGTATAAATAATCTCCGATTAACGGATGTCCGATATGCTTTAAATGCACCCTGATCTGGTGCGTTCTTCCGGTTTCTAATACGAGAGATAACAGGGTATGTCCGTTTGCCTGTCTGACAACCTGATAATGTGTCACTGCTCTTTCTCCCTTTTCATCTACCACTCTTTCGATGATAGAACCATCCTTTCGTCCGATGGGGGCATCAATGCATCCACGCTCCGTTTCCATCTCTCCCCGGACCAGAGCAAGATACTCTCTTTGAATATATCCAAAGCAGTCCTTTTGTGCTTTGCCGGCTATCATCTGTCCCAGTATTCCGGCACTGATGCTGTGCTTGGCTACAATCGTAAGTCCTGAGGTATCTCTGTCCAAACGATTGATGCAGCGAAACACAAAGGGCTGATTTTTATGCTCAAAATAATAGGCCAGGCCGTTTGCCAATGTGTTTTCATAGTGATTCAGTGAAGGATGAATCGGCATATTGGCAGGTTTGTTTATGACCATCAGATCCTCATCCTCATATATAATATTAAGAGGAAGCCGAATGGGCGGAATATGCTCAGAAACCTCGTTTTCTATCAGCTGAATCTGCAGCATGTCCTGATCCTTTATTCTGACATTCTGATAAACCGACTCACCGTTTAAAAACACGCTGTCATATTTTTTCAAATCTATTAAATTCTGAGAAGAGAAATGTTTGATTTTTAAAAACTCACTGATTTTTAATCCTTCTTCCTCTTTCGTTATTTCAAAAATAAAGGTTCGATTCATATTTTAAGACTCCTGTTTACCTAGAAAAGTATACCACTTTCCCAAAAAAAAGACAAAAAATGGCGGATATTCGTCAGTTTTATTGTTGAACACCTAAAGGATATCGTATATAATGTTTTTTGGTATTTTATCAACTACAACTAAATAGAAAAGGAAGAAAAGAAATGGGAAACAATTCATCAAAATCAGGTGGCTGGCGTACCAATAAGTGGATTCGTGCAGCTATCCCCGCACTTTTACTGCACTGCAGTATCGGAACTGTTTATTGCTGGTCTATCTTCAGTCAGGAAATCGCTGATTACATCGGTCACACCAAGGGTGCTACCGAATGGGCATTCAGCTTTGCGATTTTCTTTTTAGGTATGTCAGCTGCTTTCCTCGGTAACATCGTAGAGAAGGACATTCACAAGTCTTCATTAATCGCTTCTATCTGCTTTGCTTCTGGTATGGCAGGAACCGGTTTCTTTATCTACTACGGCGGACAGCATCAGGGAAGTACCTTAGCTCTTGTTGGAATTTATCTTTGCTATGGTTTCATCATGGGTGTCGGTCTTGGTACCGGATATCTTTCACCTGTTAAAACACTTATGCTTTGGTTCGAAGATCGTAAAGGTCTGGCAACCGGTCTTGCTGTAGCAGGATTTGGTGCTGCTAAAGCGATCGCTTCACCAATCATGCAGTCAATGCTTTCAAACCTCGGTGAAGGCGGTATCTACAAGATGTTCTTAATCTTAGCTTGTGTTTATTTCGTAATGATGTTCGTTGGACATTTATTACTCAAGAAACCGGAAGGATGGCATGAACCATCAGGCAGCGAAGCTAAGCCAAGCATTATCGAAGTAATCAAGACAAAACCTGTAGTAAACTACATCGGTATCTGGTTAATGTTCTACATCAACATTACTTGTGGTCTTGCATTAATCTCTCAGGAAAAGATGATCGTAAAATGTATCGGACTGGCTGCTTCAGTTGGTATCATCTCAACAGTATCTGCTATCTTCAATGCCGGCGGACGTTTGGGATTCTCAGCATGGGCTGATACAATGAATGACAGAAATACAATTTACAAATTAATCTTCATCCTTTCTATCGCATTAACAGCTATCGTAATGGTAACAGGCGGTATCAAGAACGGTGAAGGAAATACATTATTAACTATCTTAGTACTTTGCTTAATCTTTGTAGTAAATGCTGGATACGGCGGAGGATTCTCTAACGTACCTACACTTCTTTCAGACCACTACGGAATGGGAAGTATCAGTGCTATTCATGGTATTACCTTATCAGCTTGGGCTTTTGCCGGACTTTCAGGTAACCAGATGGCAGCATGGATTGTAAAGAACTTCGGTGAAGAAGTAACAAAGGTTGTTGACGGACATGAAATCATCGTTAACCCAACAGGTTATCAGTATGTATTATACGCAACTATCGCTCTTTACATCTTAGCTTTAATCATTTGTTTAGTAATGGTTAAACCTACAGATAAAGCAATCGCAGCAAAAGAAGCTAAGAAAGCAAACAAATAATTTTGAACATAAAAACAGCTCACCAAATGGTGAGCTATTTTTTTATTGCTTATCTTGATCACAGATTGAGATATCCTGTTTAGTTTTCGTTCATCTTTGCAAGCTTTGCTGCCTGATCGGCTGCGATACATGCATCAATAATTTCCTGAATATCTCCATTCATGATCTTATCCAGTTTATAAAGAGTTAAGTTGATACGGTGATCTGTAACTCGTCCCTGTGGGAAGTTGTAGGTTCTGATCTTTTCAGAACGATCTCCGGTACCAATCTGACTTCTTCTGAGTTCTGCCTCTGCATCATGTGCCTGCTGCATCTGAAGGTCCATAAGTTTTGTTTTCAAAAGAGCAAATGCTTTTGCCTTATTCTGAATCTGAGACTTTTCTGTCTGAGAATAAATGACAATACCGGTTGGGAAGTGAGTTAAACGTACCGCTGAGTCAGTGGTGTTGACACACTGTCCGCCGGCTCCTGAAGAACGGCAAACATCAATCTTGATATCCTTTTCATCGATTTCGATTTCATCCAGTTCATCTGCTTCCGGCATAACCGCTACCGTAATGGTAGATGTATGAATACGTCCGCCGGATTCAGTTTCCGGTACACGCTGTACTCGGTGAGTACCTGATTCATATTTCAAAATAGAATAAGCGCCGTTTCCTGTTACCATAAAGGATACAGACTTCATACCGCCAATTCCGATTTCTTCTGCTTCCAAAAGCTCACATCTCCAACGTCTGCCTTCTGCATAGTGTACATACATACGATAAATTTCTGCTGCAAATAATGCAGATTCATCTCCGCCGGCACCTGCTCTGATTTCCACGATAACGTTTTTCTCATCATTAGGGTCCTTTGGAAGTAATAAAATCTTGAGCTCTGTTTCTAATTCTTCAATACGCTTCTTTGCATCATTTAATTCTTCCTTGAGCATTTCGCGCATTTCTTCATCGTTTTCTTCTTCGAGCATAGCCAAACTGTCTTCTACAGTCTCCTTTGCTGCTTTATATTCCTTATATGCCTCAACGATTGGTGTCAGGTCACTTTGTTCCTTCATGAGCTTTCTGAATCGTTCCTGATTGTCAGCAATTCCCGGGCTTGATAACTCACCCATGATTTCTTCAAAGCGAATCAATAAATCCTCTAATCTGTCGAACATGTTTCTCTCCTTTAATACTGTCTAATTACCATTTTCTATCTAATAATATGTGCCAAAGACAATTCGGTCAAGTCCGCTATAGTCTTTTTTACATTCTACTTCTTTGAATCCGGCCTGTTTCATCAGCTCACAAACCTCTTCTTTTTGATCATATCCGATTTCAAAGAACAGCTTTCCGCCCTTTTTCAAATAGGTTTGCGACTTTGCGATAATCTCTCTGTAAAACTGAAGGCCATCCTCCATACCGTCAAGGGCAATCACCGGTTCATAATCCTTTACTTCAGGCATCAGAGTCTGAATCACATCACTTCGTATATACGGCGGATTCGATACCATGATTTCAAACAGGCCATCTTCGCAGTCTATTTGTTTTAATACTTCTAATGCAGCCTCTGTTTGGTTTTCAAAAGCCTGAAACAGATCGCTTTCCAATAGATAAGCTCGCTTTTTCATAGAAAGCTTTTCTCTGTTTGCATTTGCCACCTCAAGGGCCTTTGGGGAAATATCAATTCCGATTCCCATGGTATCATTGGAATAATGTAAAAGGCTTAATAAAATGCATCCGCTTCCGGTACATACATCAAGTATTTTCATTCCGTCATGAAGATGCGGCATAATCTCTTCTACTAAAAGCTCTGTATCCATTCTCGGAATCAGAACATTTTCATTTACAAAAAAGTCAAGTCCCATAAAGCACTGCGTTTTTGTCAGATGCTGAAGCGGGATTCTTTTTTTACGAAGCGTCAAAAGCTCCCGATATCTTTGCTCATCCTCTATGGAAACCTCTTTGTCTGCATCTATCAAAAGCGTACTTCTGCTGCAGCCTGTGACATATTCCAAAAGAAGTCTGGCATCGATATCACTGTCCGGGACATCTCCCTCTGTCAGAAAGTCCCTGCCGTATTCATATAGTTTACGATATTTCATTCTCTTTTTCACCTAAATCAAACTCTACCATATCGTCTTCTTCTCTGGCGAGAATCTCTGCCATCTCAGCTACTTCAAGAGCTGTATTTACATCATAATCAAACTCTTCTTTAAAATATGCTTTCCAGTCAAATACTGCTTCAATAGCAGCAATGGCTACACGAATCATTTCTTCGTCCGGTTCCTTGGTTGTCAGCTTCTGTAAAAACATTCCCGGTGCTGAAATAATACGAACGAGGATGTTGTTGCTTCTTCCTGCCAATCGGATGATTTCATAAGAAATACCTGCAATAACCGGAATCAGAGCCAGACGCACAATCAGTCTCAGTGCAACCTGATCCACACGAATAAAGAAGAACAGAATAATGCTGACCAACATAACAAAGAGTAAAAAGCTGGTTCCGCATCTTTTATGCTGTCTGGAACTCTTCTTTACGTTCTCAACGGTCAAAAGCTTACCTTTTTCCAGGCAGTTAATGCATTTATGTTCTGCTCCGTGATACTGATATACTCTTCTGATATCCTTCATACATCCGATGGCTACTACATATAACAGAAAGATAGCCAGTCTTAATACACCTTCAAATAAAGCCAGCAAAGTTTCGTTTGCTACCATTTTGCTCAGATACTCAGAAATAAAATATGGCAGGAGCATAAAAAATCCGATCGCCATAAGAACAGATAAAAATACGGTAAAGCCGGATACCACGCTTTCTGTCTTTTCTCCAAAAAGTTTTACCAGCATACGGTCAAACCAGGTATCTTCTCCGTCTTCATCCTCAAAATATTCTGCTGAATAGTTAAGGCAGCGAATTCCTAAAATCATGGAATCCAAAAAGTTGAATACGCCTCGAATAAAAGGAAGCTGAGTTATCTTGCTCTTGGAACCTTTTCCGACATACTCTTCTACTTTAACTACAATTTTTCCGTTAGGTTTTCTTACTGCTACGGCAAAGCTGTCTTTGTTTTTCATCATAATGCCTTCTAAAACGGCCTGTCCGCCTATTCCGCAGTAATGATCACTTTTTTTACTTTTCATATATATCCTTTTTCTATTCTGAATGAATATTTATAGTATTCAATATTTGTTTTTACAAGAGAAAAAAAGGTTGAGATATGAATCTCAACCTCATGTGTCATATTATTTAAGACCGTATTTCTTATTGAATTTCTCAATACGTCCATCAGCTCTGGCTGTCTTCTGCTGTCCTGTGTAGAATGAATGACACTTTGAACAAATTTCTACGTGGATGCTTTCCTTTGTAGATCCTGTTACGAATGTGTTACCACAGTTACATGTTACAGTTGCCTGATAATAATTTGGATGTAATCCTTCTTTCATTTTTTTCACCTCTTTTATAAATTTGGACTGTATTTCTTTGAACACAGCCACTTCCTACGTGTTCACAGTCTGTCCGTGGACAAACAGCTTTATAATTGTAGCATAGGGATATTGCCTTGGCAAGACTTTTTCTTATAAAAATCTCATTTTTTCTACGGTCTGAACAAATTCCTTGTTGTTTTTTGTACGAACAAACATATCCAGTATCTTTTCTACTGCTTCATCCGATTTCAAACCATTCAAAGCACGGCGAATAATATTGATGGCACGAACCTCATCCTCCTCGAGTAAAAGGTCTTCTCTTCTGGTTCCTGACTTTGGAATATCGATAGCCGGGAATACTCTCTTTTCGGAAAGCTTTCTGTCCAATACCATTTCCATGTTACCGGTACCTTTAAATTCCTCATATACTACATCATCCATTTTAGAACCGGTTTCTACCAGTGCAGTAGCCAAAATCGTCAAGCTGCCGCCCTCACGCATATTTCTGGCTGCACCAAAGAATCTCTTTGGCATATGAAGAGCTGCCGGATCCAAACCACCGGAAAGAGTTCTTCCACTTGGCGGAACAGTAAGGTTGTAGGCTCTGGTAAGTCTGGTAATACTGTCAAGAAGAATGGTAACATCCTGCTTTTGCTCTACGAGTCTTTTGGCTCTTTCGATTACCATTTCAGATACTCTCTTGTGATGCTCCGGAAGTTCATCAAAGGTAGAATAGATTACTTCTACATTCGGTCCTTCAATGGCTTCTCTGATATCGGTTACTTCTTCCGGTCTTTCATCGATTAACAAAATAATCAGATGCATTTTCGGATTGTTGATTTTAATAGATTTGGCTACTTCCTTTAATAAGGTAGTCTTTCCTGCCTTGGGCGGAGATACAATCATACCACGCTGGCCCTTACCTACCGGGCTTAATAAATCCATGATACGCATAGCCACTGAGCATCCCGGTGTCTCCATACGCAGTCTTTCATCCGGGAAAATAGGTGTCAAGTCCTCGAAATTTTTACGCTTTTCAATTTCTGCCGGATGCAGTCCGTTAATTTTCTTTACATATAATAAAGCACTGAACTTTTCACCCTGTGTTTTTACTCTGGTATTTCCTTTGATAATATCACCGGTTTTTAACCCGAACTTACGGATCTGACTCGGTGCCACATATACATCATTTTCACCCGGAAGATAATTTTCACAGCGAATAAATCCGTATCCGTCCGGCATTACCTCTAAAATACCGCCGGCCTCAATACCGCTGTCTAAATCTGAAGTCAGCTTCTCCGGACTGATTTTACTTTTTTCATCTTCTTCAAGCATGGCATCAATCACCTCTGCCTTTTTCATAGCAGATACACCTTTGATTCCTCTTGATTTCGCAATTTCTTTTAAATCACTAAGAGCAAGTGTTTCATACTTTTCTCTCATAGATACCTCCATTTACCATATTAAATTATATTCACGGAAAAAGTTCTCATCGACTGATTCTCAGAAATAATTGATTTGTAGATAAAACTGATTTGCATACTTAGTATAATCGGTTTTATTTTCCGTGTAAAGTGTAAAAAACGGATATTTCATAAAAAATGCCTTTGCAGCATTGCCACGTTTTCAAAGTTGGTATATTATGATGTATGGAAATAAAATCACTTATTTATAGTAATAAGCATAGAAAGGAAAGAAAAAAATGACAACAAACGAAAAAGCTTTACAGCTTCATGAAGAATGGCAGGGAAAACTTGATACTGTTTCAAAGGTAGCAGTAAAAACCAGAGAAGCATTATCATTAGCATACACACCGGGTGTTGCTGAACCATGTAAGGTAATTGCTGAGGACAAAGAAGCTGCTTATAAATATACAATGAAAGCAAATACTGTAGCTGTTATCTCTGACGGTAGTGCAGTATTAGGTTTAGGAAACATCGGAGCACATGCTGCTATGCCTGTTATGGAAGGTAAATGTGTTCTTTTCAAGGAATTCGCTGGTGTAAACGCTGTTCCGATTTGTTTAGATACTCAGGATACAGAAGAAATCATCAAGGCTGTAACCTATCTCGCACCAAACTACGGCGGAATCAACTTAGAAGACATCAGCGCTCCTCGTTGTTTTGAAATTGAAACCAGATTAAAAGAAACTTTAGATATTCCTGTATTCCATGATGACCAGCACGGTACTGCTATCGTAGTATTAGCAGGTATCATCAACAGTTTGAAAATTGTTGGTAAAGACAAAGCTGATTGTAAGGTTGTTATCAACGGTGCAGGTAGTGCCGGAATCGCAATCGCTAAATTATTAATGCGCTACGGTTTCAAGAATGTATTACTTTGTGACAGTGTTGGTATCGTTGCAAAGAGCAGAGAAAAATTAAACTGGGCAAAACAGGAAATGGCTGAAATTTCCAACCCAAACAACGAAGAAGGTACATTAAAGGATGCTGTAAAGAATGCTGACATCTTTGTTGGTGTTTCTGCTCCCGGTGTATTAACAGAAGAAATGGTTCAGACTATGAATAAAGATGCCATCATCTTTGCTCTGGCTAATCCGGTTCCGGAAATCATGCCTGATGTAGCAAAGAAAGCCGGTGCCAGAATCGTTGGTACAGGACGTTCTGATTTCCCTAACCAGGTTAACAACGTAGTTGCATTCCCTGGAATCTTTAAGGGTGCTTTAGAAGGCAGAGCAAAACAGATCACAGAAGACATGAAGTTAGCAGCTGCTATCGCTATTGCTAGTTTAGTTCCGGAAAACGAATTAAACGAAGACAATATCATGCCTGAAGCTTTCAATCCTCAGGTAGCTGATTTAGTAGCCCAGGCTGTTAAGTCAAACATCTAATATGAGCAAACTTTCAATTGAAGAACAAATTAAAGAAGAGAGGGCTGATAAACCATATCAGTCCCTCAGTTCTTTTCTAAAAAAAGAATACGGTGAAAAGATTTTTAAAATCTCATTGGATGGCGGATTTACCTGCCCGAACAGAGATGGTCTGATAGGTCATGAAGGCTGCATCTTCTGTTCTGAAGGCGGCAGTGGTGAATTCGCCACTTTAACAACTGACGACGAATCCGATATTCATGATCAGATTATGACTGCTATCAGCAAATTCGGTTCTAAAAATACAGGCAGTAAATATATTGCATATTTTCAGGCCTATACCAATACCTACGGAAAGCCGGAGCATTTATATAAGCTCTATCGCGGTGCTCTGACTCATCCGCTTATCAAAGGGATTTCCATCGGTACCAGACCGGATTGTCTCGGCCCGGAGGTTTTGGAAGTACTAAGAAGAGTCAAACAGGAATTCAGTGATAAATTCATCTGGGTAGAACTCGGTCTCCAGACGATTCACGAGTCTACTGCTAAATTTATCAGGCGTGGCTATTCTCTCAGTGTTTTCGATGAAGCAGTCACAAATCTTCATGCACTTTCCATTCCGATTATCGTACATATGATACTGGGACTTCCCGGTGAAACGGATGAAATGGTACTGCAAACCGTATCACACCTAAATAAAAGCAAAGTGTTTGGAGTCAAGCTTCAGCTTTTGCATATTTTAAAAAATACAGATTTGGAAAAGCTCTACCTGAACGGAAAAATCGAATGTCTGACCAAGGAGCATTATATTGATTTACTCATTCAATGTATTGATCATTTGGATCCGAATATCGTGCTTCACCGCGTGACCGGTGACGGAGCCAAAGATTTATTAATCGCCCCGGAATACAGTCTGTATAAATGGGATATGTTAAACAGCCTGCATAGGGAAATGCGTACCCATGGTCACTATCAGGGCAGACTTTTCAATGAGTAACTGACAAATAAGGAAACAAACTATGAATCAAGATTTTTTAATTCTCTACAAGTTAATTGTTTTGTACATGCTGGACCGCGTGGATTTTCCTCTGACGCGTACACAGATTACAGAATTTATTTTGGAAAAAGAATATACCACTTACTTAAATCTGCAGGCAGCCATTTCACAGCTCGTAGAAGGAAATATGATTACCGAAAAAACAATTCGTAATCGAACCCTTTTATCTCTGACGGAAGAAGGCTTATCTACTCTATCCTTTTTTTCCAATCGTATTTCTGATGAAATCAAGCAGGAAATTGATGCATATTTGCAGGAACGTGCCTATGATTTAAAAGAAGAAGTTTCTGTAACCGGCGAGTACTACAAATCAACAGAAGGTGACTACAAGGCTCATTTAATCGCCAAGGAAAAAGGCTCCTCTCTCATCGAGCTGACCTTATCACTTCCAAGCGAAGAAATCGCCGCTTCTGTTTGTCAGAACTGGGAAAAGAAGAATCAGGAAGTCTATCAGAAAATAATAGAGCAGCTACTCTAGTAGCTGCTCTTTTACTTTACCATCTCTGTTATTTTCATTAAGTTTTATATTCATGATTTTTGCAATCGTCGGTCCTTCATCCCAGAGATACATTTTATCAACCTCGGCATTTTCTTTTACTCCGTATCCCGTCATCATAAAGAAGGTTTCATATTCCGGCTGATCCGGTAAATATCCATGCGTAGCCTTCATGGCATGTCCCTGACAATCCTCTACTTTTTCAAATGGCTGATTCCATTCGTTTTGGAAGTAATAGCCCGGCTTTGCTTCCAGCATACAGATACAGTTTGGATCTGCACCCAGTGCACCGGCTTCTTTTCTCAAATAAATTTTATACACTGCTTCTTTTGGCATTTTTAAAAGCGTTTCTTTTAATGGTTTAAGGAGCATTTCTTTCTGTTCTTTATTAGCATCCGCTAACTGTTTTTTCATTCTCTTTGATGCATAAATATAACAGCTTCCGTCGCAGTGCTGCGCTACAAAATCATACTTTAACGGATTGTCCTCCCTGGCAAACAATCCCGCTTGTTTTAAATAATAATTTGGATATACAATCGTATGGGTATCCATCTGACAATGATCCCCCAAAACTACAATCGTAGTTTTATCCATGTCGCCGGTTTGACAGAGCGCTTCATATAGCATTCCCAGTCTGTCATCCAGCCTGCGCATAGCCAGATCAATCTCAACTCCATCCAGTCCAAAATTGTGTCTGTGGGTATCCACATCCGTAAAATGCACCATAAGCAAATCCGGATTGTACTGATGAATCGTATGCACAGCGCTATGCACTACAAAATCATCGAGATTTGGCTGATTAATTCCATCCATAATAGAACCGTATCGTTTTAATAAATCTATTTGGTATCGAATCGGTCCGCTGGTTGCTGAAACCATAACCTGATTCTGCCATTTTCTGTTTGCAAAAATTTCCGGTACACAATAATCAATACTGCTTCTGGCAGTTACCGGCCAAAGAAGAGCTGCCGTCTTCCATCCTGCTTTTTTTGCCTGGTCATATATCGTTTCTGCCTTGATTGCCTTTCTAAACCAGAACCAGTCCTCTTTTTCTCTCTGAGGCTGCAATTTAATATTGTTAATAATTCCGTGTCCCGCCGGCTTTAATCCTGTCACAATCGATGTATGTGCCGGATAGGTAATCGAAGGATACACACTTTGTACATGATCGCACACCGCGGCCTTTTCACGTATTTTAGAAAAATTGGGCATGGCCTTTAGTTTTTCCAAATCTCTTTGCCCTACCGCATCAAAGGATATCATTACCATTCTTTGATTTTTTAACTTTTTTACTCTTTGATCCATGATAAGTACTCCTGTACTGTCTTTTCATATCCGTTCTCACTCGGTTCGTAGAATCTTTCTCCTACCAGTTCATCCGGCAAATACTGCTGCTCCACATAATGTTTTGGATAAGAATGAGCATATTTATATCCCACTCCGTGTCCGAGCTTTTCTGCGCCCTTGTAATGCGCATCCATTAAATGAGTCGGTATCTTTAAGTTGCCGGTTCGTTTTACTGTATCTAATGCCTTAAAAACGGCCTCACAGCTACTGTTACTCTTGGGCGCTGTAGCCACATAAACTGCCGCATGAGATAAGATAATCTGGGCTTCCGGCATACCGATTCTCTCTACTGCCAAAGCAGCACTAACTGCTACATTCAACGCATTCGGATCTGCCATTCCGACATCCTCAGAAGCACATATCATAATACGTCTGGCAATAAAGGTAACGCTCTCTCCTGCATAAAGCATTTTGGCCAGATAGTAAACCGCGCCGTCCGGATCGGAACCTCGCATACTTTTGATAAAAGCCGAAATATTATCATAATGATTGTCCCCGGATTTATCGTATTTTACTACTCTTTTTTGAATACATTCACTCGCCACATCGAGAGTGATATGAATCTTTCCGTCTTCTGAACGTGGTGTGGTCATTACACCAATCTCTATCGCATTCAATGCATGTCTGGCATCTCCGCCGGAAATATCCGCCAAAAATTCCAGGGCATCTTCTTCAATCACTGCCTCATATCCGCCCAGACCCTTTTCCTTGTCTGATACGGCCCTTTGCAACAGATTCTTAATGTCCTCTTTTTCCAAAGGCTTCAGTTCAAAAATAATGGAACGGGATAACAGAGCTCCGTTTACCTCAAAATAAGGATTTTCTGTCGTCGCACCAATTAGTACCAAAGTGCCATCCTCTACAAACGGCAAAAGATAGTCCTGCTGTCCCTTATTAAAACGATGAATTTCGTCGATGAAAAGTATCGTCTTTTGCTGATACATACCCATGGTATCCTTTGCCTTGGCTACTACTTCCTCCATATCCTTTTTACCGGCAATGGTAGCATTGATTTGGGTAAAGCTGGCCTTGGTCGTATTGGCAATCACCTTGGCTATGGTCGTCTTTCCGGTACCCGGAGGACCATAGAAAATAAGCGAGCTGAGCTTGTCAGCTTTGATTGCTCTGTAAAGGAGTTTGTCCTCTCCCAATATGTGCTTTTGACCTACAATCTCATCCAGAGTCGTCGGTCTGAGCCTGGCTGCCAGGGGCGATTCCTTCTCCATGGCATTTTCTCTCATATACTGAAATAAATCCATTTCTAGTTTCCTTTCATGACATAAACTCCGTAGCATGCTTTCGCATCCATAACGGAAACAGATTGCGCTGACATCTGTAATTCATTCTCTCTTCAATCGTAATTGCTTTAAAGAAAGTCTTCCACAAATCAATAAACGGATCCTTGATTTCCTCGCTCTTCTTTAATGCTTCAAACTCCTCGTCGGAAAGGGTCTTCAGGTACGCCTGCTGATCCCGCGGATGAACCATGGCTAACCGATGAACATCATCCACGATAACAAAATTTTCAGAGGGCATACGATCCTCAAAATGATGACAAACAAATGTAATCACCATACTGTCCGGTTCAAAATGCGCCACATAGATTTTCCCCGGCATCTCATTAAATCGCAGAAATTCTATAAAATGATGTGCCTGAGAACTGACTCTTCTCTGGATTTGCATCATTCTCTGAATCTCCGGAATATGCAGATAGTTCATTACCTCTGCTCCTTTGGCAAATCCGTAAATCAAAAAGCGGTATACGGTATCGAGCGCATCCTCTTCTTCTGAACATAAGCCATAGACAACCCATCTGTAGGCTCCGTATCCTATTTTATTTTGTATTGATCTGGCCACCATTTGCGCCTTTTGTTCATCCGGCGAAATATGCCTGTATTCGACAAAAAGCTCCTGCTGCAGCGTATCTTCCCTTTGCAGCTTTACATTGCTGTGACCGAGCTTGCTGGCCCATGCATCATAGATACAACTGAGCATGGCCACAAAATTATTTTCACAGGTAAATACTGTCATATCCATTTTATCCTTTCTCACTGCGTTACAAAAGTTTCGAATACTTCCTATGCATGCATAGCCTGATACGACATATCAAACAGAGACATTTGCTGATACTGCCCTTCATTTTGATGAGCAATCTGCCAATTCTCTTTTTGATTTACACTGCTTAATTGTCTGACAATGTATCCCTCTTCTATTTTGGTCGGGTACATCATTTTGCCCTGACAGGTAATAAAATAATGTGCTCTTTTTAATACAACACCAATCTTTTTCAAACTGTTAAAATCCAAATGTCCGTATCGTCTGGCGTTCACAATACGCTGGGCTGATTTCGGACCGATTCCCGGTACTCTCAACAAAAGATCATAAGACGCTGTCTGAATTTCTACCGGGAACTGTTCCAAATGTCTGACTGCCCAATCACATTTCGGATCAATGACCTCGTTGAAATTTGGTCTTTCCTCACTCAGCAGTTCATCTGCCTGAAAACCATAAAAACGTAACAGCCAGTCTGCCTGATACAGTCTGTGCTCTCGCAAAAGCGGAACCGTCTGATCCAGACTCGGCAAAGCCTCATCCTCATTAATCGGAATATATGCTGAGTAAAATACTCTCTTCAAATCATATGTCTGATAAAGTTTTTGTGTGGTGGTAATCAGATTGTAATCACTTTCCGATGTCGCACCGATAATCATCTGTGTACTTTGTCCTGCGGGTGCAAACGGTCTGGTCGCATCCCTCGTAGGAAGTGCCAAAGACAGAGAAGAGGCCTCCTGTTTGGTTCCTATCAGTCTGGTATCTCCCATTTCTCCTGCCTCAATGGCATTGGTATGAAAGATACTGTTTTGTAAATGCTGATTGATCCCGCTTCGTTCCATTTTCGCGTCTTTACCGATCGCGAGTCTGTGTGCCTGAATGGTATCTGTAATCTTCCCCATCGGAGTTAAGATCGTTTTAAAGTCCTTGTTCGGAGCTAACTTTTTCAGGCTTTCTTTGGTCGGAAGTTCCATGTTGATACTGATTCTGTCTGCCAGATGTCCTGCCAATGCCAGTAAATCATCCGGTGCTCCCGGAATCGCCTTTACATGAATATAGCCATTGAAATGATACTGATTTCGAAGCATGGAAAGTGTCTGACATATCTTCTCCATCGTATAGGCAGGATCGTGAATCACCCCTGAGCTTAAAAACAGTCCCTCAATATAGTTACGCTTGTAAAACTCTATCGTAAGTTTACATAACTCCTCCGGTGTAAAGGTGGCTCTCGGTACGTCATTGCTGCATCTGTTCACGCAGTACTTGCAATCATATACACAATGATTTGACATCAGTACCTTGAGAAGCGAAATGCATCTGCCGTCCCCTGCAAAGCTGTGACAAATACCTGCTGCACAAGAATTCCCCAGCTTTCCGGATTCTCCTTTTCGATCCACACCGCTGGATGTGCATGCTACATCATACTTTGCTGCGTCCGCCAATATATTTAATTTATCCATGATTGATAATCCGCATGTAATCTGTCCCATGCTTACATTATACAAACATGCGTTCTGTTTTTCAATATTTATTCGAACATTTTTTCGCTTTTTATTTCTTTTCCTCTACCAAAAAGATTCTGGCAGAGAACGGAGCGATATCCGTAGTAATACATTTAGAGAAACTGTGATACGGTCTGTCCGCAATACATACCTTCATATCCTCCGGTTTGGTATTTCCGCTATAGCACTGCCAGTCACTGTTTACCAGTTCCTTTAACTCACATTCACGGTCATAACCAAAGCTAAATCCGCTCCAGTACTGATCAGAAAAATTGAGCATCACTATGATAGACTGATTGCAGGCGCTGCGTTCATAAACATAGGTCGAAAACTCCGGTGCGTTGCACTCGAGCCATCGAAAGCAATGCGGATTGTATTCTCCGTCATGAAGCGCCGGATAGTTTTCATACAGTTCACACAGCTTTTGATAATACACATGGAAGCTGTCATGCATCGGATAAATCAGCATATTCCAATCCTGCTGCCGATTTTCATCCCATTCTCGCAGCTGTCCGATTTCATTTCCCATGAAGTTTAATTTCTTGCCGGGATGCGTATAAAAATAAGCATACAGGGCTCTCGCCTGCGGGAATTTCTGTTCATACTGCCCCCACATTTTTTGTACAATGGTTGCCTTTCCGTGTACCACCTCATCATGAGAAAAGGCTAACAGGAAAAGTTCCTGATAAAAATATTGCATAGAAAAGGTCAGCTCATAATAATGCTGCGGTCTGGCAAACGGCGGAATTTTAAAGTATTCCAGGGTATCATTCATGAAGCCCATGTCCCATTTATAATCAAACCCCAGTCCGTCATATGCTACCGGTGCAGTTACCTTTAAAAAGTCTGTTGAATCCTCTGCAATTAACACCGCGGCAGGGAATCTGTCATGCAGTCCCTGATTCATGGTTTTTAAAAAGTTAACACAGGACTTATTCACGCCTCTGTTCGAATCCCCCATCCAATAAATGCCTCGGCTGATGGCATCCATTCTGAGACCGTCAAAATGAAATTCTTTTAACCAGTAGGCGGCACTTGACTGCAAAAAGCTGGACACCTCTCCTTTTCCATGATTAAAGTTGCAGGTTCCCCATTCACTTTTCTCCATATCACCGGCATCATATTCATAGACATTACTGCCATCAAAGTTAGCCAGGGCATACCTGTCAACCGCAAAGTGAATCGGAACAAAATCAAGCAAAACACCGATTTCATTCTGATGACATAAATCTATCAGCTTCTTTAATCCGTCCGGAGTTCCGTATCTGGAAGTCGGAGCAAAAAAACCGGTATTCTGATAGCCCCAGGAACAATCAGCCGGATGCTCCATAATCGGCATCAGTTCCACATACTGAAAATGATTTTCCTTTAAGTACGGAATCAGCTGCTTGGCAACTTCTTCATAGGTCGGAAAATGCATCTCCTCCCCTTCCTGTCTTTCCCGGATTGCCAACTCATTTTTCCAGGAGGCCAAATGCATCTCGTATATATTCATTGGCTTATTATAGCCTTTGTCTCTGTTTTCCATCCATTTCTGATCATGGAATTTATAATGATATAAATCAGAAATAATGCTGGCAAAGCCGGGACGAAGTTCCATGGCAAACCCATACGGATCGCAGTGTTCTATCAGTTCCCCGTTTTGCGTTTCAATCATGTACTTATACATCTGTCCCTTTTTGGCGCTTTTGACAAACACCGTAAAGACGCCATAATCATACCCTCGTTCAAATTCGATGGTATCCCAATTTGAAAAATCCCCTACTACAAATGCTCGTTTTGCTTTTGGTGCGTACAGACGAAACCACACTCCGTCTCCCTCTATATGTGCACCAAAAAATTCATAGGCATCAAATGCCTGTCCGCTGTAAAACTCATTAAATTTCATAGTATTCTCTCAGTTCCATTGCCTTTACAAACAGTTCCTGAAAACCTTCCTCATTTGCCAGGTCAATGGTCATCATCTTTTGTTTCATTTTCAGTATATTATTATCTGTGTCAAAGTTAGCCTTTGCAAACAAAATACCGCCTGCCAAGGCACTGTTTCCGACGGATATCGTTTTATCCATTACCTGCTTTGGAAGCAAACCGATCTCACAGGCTGCATCAATATCTAAAAAATAACCAAAGCCTCCGGCCAGATATACAGCATCTATCTCTTCTGCCTTTAATCCGCTTTTTTGAAGCATCAGCTGAATCGCCGAAAGCACTGCGGCCTTGGCCAGCTGAAGTGCTCTGATATCCTCCTGCGAAACCCGGGATTCCTTTACAGGATTCACTGCCTGATTTAAGTATCCGTCTGCATCAACAATCCCCTGTTTTCTGAGCGCTGCTACCGCTTTGATGAGTTCACTGCCAAACAATGTTTCCTCTTCTCCGCCTTCAAACGCCGGTCCGGCCGCCGCAGAGCAGCTGTACAGGTTATCTTCTGTCATCAGAATCATTTCCGCATTCGTCCCCAGATCCACCAATAGTCCATTTGATATGTGCTTTTTTTGCATATCCTGTTTGCACGCCAGAACGCCGGCTAATAAATCCGAACCGACAAACGCCGAAAAGCCCGGCATCACCCGAAATGCCACATTTTCTATTTCCATATCTTCCGTATCTAAACTAACCGGCTGAAACGGACTTTTTCCCAGTCCCTCTGCATTCAGCCCTAACAGAATATGACTCATCACGGTATTGGCACATATCGTGCCTGACTCAATGATATAGCCCTTATCCTTCCAGATCAGTATCTGCTGTGAAATCGCATCTCTGATCGCTTTTTGCATCGCCTCAGCGCTACCTTTCATAGCCTGTTCCACTCTGCCGATTACTTCCTTTGCATAGCTTCTTTGCGGATTCATAAAGGATGCGATTTCTGTTATCCCGTCCATGCTTTCATTTACCAAAAGACATACGACTGTTGTCGTTCCGATATCAATTACCATATGCATTTTGGTGCTTTCTATCAGGTCCTCTCCACCGGCAGGTAAAAAGATACTGCTGCTTAAAATAGTCTGCTTTTTTTCATAATACGGAATAGATATAACCGCATCACTTACCGGCTTGGAAAGACATGCCAGACGGTATCCCTTTCTGAGCTTTTCTGCTGACAAACTGCTTCTTTCTGTCAGCGTCGGAATCGGTGCTCCCTTTTCATATCTGACAACGCATCTTTTGCAAATTCCTTTTCCGCTACAGTTATCTGTTACAGGAATTTGCTTTCTCTTAAGCATAGAAAGAACGCTTTCTCCTTTTTGAGAAGAAAACGTTCCTTGATTTTTTACTTCAATTGTAATGATTGATTCTTTATCCATACTTATGATTTAAACAGCGAATTATACAAACTGGTTAGCTTCCTGATCATAGTGATACTGGATCGATGCGAGTTTTTCTACGACCTCATCCTTGGCAATATCCAGATCATCACAAAGACTATCCAAATCCTGGTAATAATCACGCAATTTTAAATTGATAAAGCTTAAAAGCATAACCGGATCTTTTGGTATCATAACGCATTTCCTCGTAGTCATTTTATAGTAATTTCTTACCAATAGATTACCATATTTTTGCCATTTATTAAAGTAGATTATTTCATAGCTTTGGCTGTCAAAGTCGCCTCTTCACCTTCGCCTTCTACATCTATCAAGATGGTATCTCCTTCGCTGATTTCTCCTGATAAAATCATTTTAGCCACCAGTGTTTCTACATGCTTACTCATATAGCGTTTAAGCGGTCTGGCTCCGTAAACCGGCTCATAACCATTGTCTGTAATAAACTCTACTGCAGCGTCGCTAAGCTGCACCTCTAAATCTCTGTCGTCCAGTCGATCATTCAGCTGTTTTAACAAAAGCTTCATGATGCCGGCTATATTTTCCTTGCTGAGCGGATGGAATAAAATGGTTTCATCTAAACGATTCAAAAACTCCGGTTTGAAATGGCTGCGAAGCTCTGACATTACAGCATCCCTAGCTTCTTCCTTGATTTCTCCGTTTTCATCAATTCCGTCTAAAAGATGCATAGCTCCGATATTGGAGGTCATAATCAAAATCGTATTTTTAAAGTCAATTAATCTTCCCTGTGAATCGGTAACTCGCCCATCATCCAGCACCTGTAACAGCACATGAAATACATCCGGATGAGCCTTTTCCACCTCATCAAAAAGAATTACGCTATAAGGCTTTCTTCTGACTGCTTCTGTCAGCTGACCACCTTCTTCATATCCTACATATCCCGGAGGTGCTCCGATTAATCTGGTTACAGAATGCTTCTCCATATATTCTCTCAAATCGTTTCGCACCATGTTGTTTTCATGATCAAATAAGCATTCTGCCAGTGCCTTGGCCAGCTCAGTTTTACCTACACCGGTAGGACCTAAAAACAGGAAGGAACCGATCGGTCTCTTTGGATCCTTGATTCCTGCTTTGGAACGGATAATTGCTTCTGAAACCAGTTCTACTCCGTCTTTTTGTCCAATAACACGCTTCTTGAGTTCCTCATCCAGATGAAGCGTTTTTAGTTTTTCTCCTTCTGTTAATTTGGCAACCGGGATGCCTGTCCATCTGGAAACGATTTTGGCGATTTCATCCTCATCTACCTTTTCATGAACCAGCTTTGTCTCCTTTTCCTTGGCCGCTTCTTCCATATCCTGAAGCTGTTTTTTCAGATTTGGAAGTTTACCATAGGAGAGCTCTGCTGCCTTTTCCAAATTGCTGTCTCTTTGCGCAATCTGAATTTCCTGATTTACTTCTTCGATTTCTTTTCTTAAATTCTGTAATTTTTCTACGCTGCTCTTTTCATTTTCCCAAACAGTCTTTTTCGCAGCGAGTTCTTCTTTCAGCTGTGCCAGCTCAGCCTGAAGGTTTTCCAGCCTTTCCATAGAAAGTCTGTCTTCTTCTTTTTTCAAAGCTGCTTCTTCGATTTCCAGCTGTAATACCTTTCGGCTCAGTTCATCCAGCTCGGTCGGCATAGAATCCAGCTCAGTTTTAATCAGAGCACAGGCTTCATCCACCAAATCAATTGCTTTATCCGGCAGGAATCTGTCTGTAATATAACGGTTGGAAAGAACCGCTGCACTTACGAGTGCCTGATCCATGATTTTTACGCCGTGGAATACTTCAAAACGCTCCTTCAGTCCTCTTAAAATAGAGATAGTATCTTCTACTGTCGGTTCCTCTACCAGAACAGTCTGGAATCTTCTTTCCAGAGCAGCATCCTTTTCTATGTACTGACGATACTCATCCAGGGTAGTTGCTCCGATACAATGCAGTTCACCTCTGGCCAGCATTGGTTTTAACATATTTCCGGCATCCAATGCACCATCTGTTTTTCCGGCTCCGACAATAGTATGAAGTTCATCAATAAATAAAATAATCTCGCCGTTACTCTTTTTCACTTCCTCTAAAACTGCCTTTAATCTCTCTTCAAATTCTCCTCTGTATTTTGCTCCGGCTACTAATGCACCCATATCCAGAGAAAATACATGCTTGTCCTTTAACGAAGTCGGCACATCGCCTCTGACAATTCGCTGAGCCAATACTTCTACGACTGCAGTTTTACCTACACCCGGTTCACCGATTAGTACCGGATTGTTTTTCGATTTACGAGAAAGAATACGTATCACATTTCTGATTTCGGCATCTCTTCCGATGACCGGATCCAGCTTTTGATTTTTCGCTCTTTCCACCAAATCCTGTCCGTATTTTTCCAATGTATCATAGGTACTTTCCGGATTGTCACTGACTACCTTCTGATTGCCTCTTACCTGCGCTAAAGCCTGCAGGAAACGTTCCTTGGTCAAACCGTATTCATCAAAGATTTTTTTCACTTCGTGATTCGGATGATTCAGCATAGAAAGAAATAAATGTTCTACAGAAACATATTCATCTCCCATGGCTTTGGATTCATTTTCTGCCAGCACCAGTGCCTGGTTCAGGCTTTGACTCATATAAAGCTGTCCACCGGACACCTTTGTTTTTCTTTCCAGCGCCTGTTTACAGCGATTGATAAAATGATTGGTATCAATCTCCATCTTTTCAACCAGTCCTAAAATCAGACTGTCCTCGATGGTTAACAGACTGTATAAAAGATGCTCCTGATCAATCTCCTGATTCCCATATTCATAAGCAAGTTTTTCACATCCGTTCACTGCTTCTACAGATTTTTGTGTAAATTTAGAAATATTCATATTCACACCCTCCTTTTTTTGCGTCGATTGTTTACAATCGAGGCCATCACTGTTTTCATTGAAAACATGACACAAATCTAAATTGTAAATATTATTTATCTGTGTTCTATTCCAACTATAACACCATGCAAACTCATGTCAACTGAGTTTATACTTTTTTTCGAATTGTTTTTTTCTTTTTTACACTTTACAAGCATTCATAATTTTCTTAAAATATATATGGTTTTATTTATTATACACGATATAAATAAGAATATACAGAAAAGAGGAAAAACAATGAGCCAGAAAAAAATGGATGCTTATAAAGAAGCAAAGAAAAACAGAAAAGCCAACGAAAAGAAAGCAAAACAGAAATTAGTTTTAGGATGGATTTTAGGAATTATCATTGCTGCTTTACTTATTGCCGGTAGTGTATATCTCGTTTACTATACCAGCAAGGTATTACCAAATAAGGGTAGTGAAACAGAAAGCACTTTAGATACCGATGCCATCCAGATTCCTATTGATGGTGCTGAAGGTGAACCAATCGTAATTCCTGCAACAGAAGGAGCTGATACAGAAGCAGATGCGCCGGCTGAAGCTGAATAAGAAATCATAAAACCTAAATTTTATATTAGGAATTTTTATAAAGACATGCCAAAAAGCATGTCTTTTTTTATGTTAAAAAAATCCACCCGCAATAGCGGGTGGATTGTAACCATTCGGTATTTTATTTGAAGTATTCAACACCTGATTTAAAGATCTGAAGATCCTGTTCACCATAAATGTTGATTGCTACGCTTCTGCCCTGTCTTTCAACGTGAGCCATCTTACCTAAGCATCTACCGTCCTCACTGGTGATACCTTCGATACTAGCATAACTTCCGTTTACATTCCATTCTTCATCCATAGAAATGTTTCCGTTGATATCTGCATACTGAGTAGCTACCTGACCATTTGCAAATAACTTGTCAATCCATTCCTTTGGAGCTACGAAACGACCTTCACCATGAGAAGCAGGTGTCGCATAGGTTGCACCGAGCTGTGCGTTCTTGAGCCATGGTGATTTGTTTGATACTACCTTGGTATAAACCATCTTTGAGATATGACGGTTGATTGTATTAAAGGTAAGTGTAGGAGAATCTTCCTTCTGTCCGCAAACCTTTCCGTATGGTACCAAACCGAGTTTGATTAATGCCTGGAATCCGTTACAGATACCCAGTGCCAGACCGTCTCTGTTATTTAATAAATCTGTTACAGCTTCTTTTAACTTTTCATTCTGGAATGCTGTTGCAAAGAACTTAGCACTTCCGTCCGGTTCATCACCTGCTGAGAATCCGCCAGGGAACATGATAATCTGTGCCTGGTTAATTGCTTTTTCAAAGATTTCAACACTGTCGATGATGTCCTGCGCTGATAAGTTTTTGAATACCTGAATATTTACATTTGCTCCGGCATTTTCAAATGCTTTTGCTGAATCGTATTCACAGTTTGTACCAGGGAATACCGGAATAAATACGGTAGGTTTTGCTACCTTATTTTTACATACATAAATTTCATTTGCTGTGTAAATAGGTGTATCAACCTTATCTGTATTCTTAACAGCCTTGGTTGGGAATACCTTTTCAAGTTTAGAGGTCCAGCTCTTTAATGCTTCCTCATTTGAAATAGTAAGATCCTTGTATGTATATCCGCTTTCTGTTACTGTACCAACCTTTGTATAGCTTTCTGTAATCTTTGCAACATTTTCAGGTTTTACTTCTACTAAAATATTACCTAATCCGTTTGCAAATAATGCATCGAGGCTCAAGCCTTCATCAAATGTAACACCCAGCTTGTTACCAAATGACATCTTCATAGCTGCTGCAGCTAATCCCTTTGCATCTACTGTATATGCTGATTCGAATAAGCCCTTACCCATCATGTCATGAATTGCATCATAGAGTTTCATAACTGCTTCATAAACAGGTAAGTCATATTCATTCTTTGGAATGCTAAAGCTTAATAATACATTGCCTGCTGCTTTTAATTCAGGAGTAATGATATCTTTTTCCTTTGCTACATCTACTGCAAAAGAAACTAATGTCGGAGGTACGTCAATATCATTGAAGGTTCCTGACATACTATCCTTACCACCGATACTTGGAAGTCCAAATCCGATCTGTGCATCATAAGCACCTAAAATTGCTGCAAATGGCTGACTCCATCTTTCCGGATCTTCTGTCATACGACGGAAGTATTCCTGGAAGGTGAAACGAACCTTTTTGTAATCACCACCAGTAGTCACAATCTTTGAAAGTGACTCAAGTACTGCATAAATAGCTCCGTGATATGGGCTCCAGCTTGAAAGATATGGATCAAAACCATAACTCATCATTGTTACAGTATCTGTATTTCCTTTCAGTACCGGTAATTTAGCTACCATTGACTGAGTTTCTGTCAACTGATATTTACCACCATAAGGCATATAAACGCTTCCTGCTCCGATAGAAGCATCGAACATTTCTACGAGACCCTTCTGGCTACATACATTTAAATCATGTAAGGTATCAAGGAATGCATCCTTTGCATTGTTATCAGCTACATCCTTTGCAACCTTATCGATTGAAATCTTGTTAAAGTAGTTGTCTTCTTTCTGTGGCATATTAACAGTTACGCTGGTTTCCTGATGCGCACCGTTTGTATCAAGGAATGCTCTGGAAAGATTAACGATTTCTTTACCTCTCCATGAAAGAACAAGTCTAGGTTCTTCTGTTACTACAGCAACCTCAACTGCCTCTAAGTTTTCTTCCTGAGCGTATTTCATAAACTGAGCTACATCTTTAGGATCTACAACAACTGCCATACGTTCCTGTGATTCTGAAATAGCAAGTTCAGTACCGTCAAGACCTGCATATTTCTTTGGAACCTTGTCCAAATCTACTTTAAGACCAGGTGCAAGTTCTCCGATTGCTACGGATACACCGCCGGCACCAAAGTCGTTACATTTCTTAATTAAGAAAGCAACTTCTTCTCTTCTGAATAATCTCTGAATCTTACGTTCTGTAGGAGCATTACCCTTTTGAACTTCTGCACCGCAGGTTTCAATAGAACTGGTAGTATGTACCTTGGAAGAACCGGTAGCTCCGCCACAACCGTCACGTCCTGTACGACCACCTAAAAGGATGATGATATCACCCGGATCAGAGTTTTCACGTTTTACACATCTTCTCGGAGCGGCACCCATAACAGCACCGATTTCCATTCTCTTTGCAACATAATTCGGATGATAAATTTCTTTTACATATCCGGTTGCCAGACCAATCTGGTTACCATATGAAGAATATCCGCTGGCTGCACCGCGAACGAGTTTCTTCTGTGATAATTTACCCTTTAATGTTTCGGTTACAGGTAATGTAGGATCTGCAGCACCGGTAATTCTCATCGCCTGGTAAACATATCCACGACCTGAAAGCGGATCTCGAATCGCTCCACCGAGACAGGTAGCAGCACCACCGAAAGGTTCAATTTCTGTCGGATGGTTATGTGTTTCATTTTTAAAGAATACGAGCCATTCTTCTGTCTTTCCGTCCATTTCAACCGGAACTACTACAGAACAAGCATTAATTTCATCTGATTCTTCCATGTCATCAAGCTTACCTTCTTTTTTCAGCTTGCGCATAGCCATAAGAGCCAAATCCATTAAACATACGAATTTATCATCACGGCCCTTGAAAATTTCTTCTCTGGTATCAAGGTATGCATTGTAAGTATCCACGATAGGCTTCTGATAATATCCATCGTCGAAAGATACATCCTTAAGTTCTGTAGAGAATGTTGTATGACGGCAGTGATCTGACCAGTAAGTATCCAGAACACGAATTTCTGTCATAGATGGGTTTCTGTTTTCTTCTGCATTGAAATAATTCTGAATATGAAGAAAATCCTTGAAAGTCATTGCAAGTCCCAATGAATCATAAAGTGCCTTTAAGGATGCTTCATCCATTGTAGAAAATCCGTCTAAGATAATAACATCATCCGGATCCTTGTAATCAAGCGCCAAAGTCTCAGGCTTTGTCATACCTGTTTCTCTGGAATCTACAGGGTTAATACAGTATGCTTTGATTCTTTCTAATTCTTCGTCTGTAACTTTACCTTCAAAAACATAAGTAACCGCTGTTTTAATAATCGGCTGCTCATCTTCCTTTAAGAACTGAATACACTGAAGAGCTGAATCTGCTCTCTGGTCGAACTGTCCCGGTAAAAACTCTACAGAAAATGTCTTTGCACCATCTTTCAGTTCAAAGCTTTCTAAATATAAATCGTCTACAGGTGGCTCACTAAAGACTGTTTTACAAGCCTTCTGGAAAATCTCATCCGAAATGTTTTCCACATCATAACGAATCAGAATTCTTACCTTATCAATAGAAGTAAGTCCTAAATATCCCTTCAGATCCTCCTCCAGCTCTTTTGCCTTAACAGCAAAATCGTCTTTCTTTTCTACATAAATACGTTTTACGTCTGCCATGTTAGACTCCTTTCGATTGTTTATGTTTCTTCTTATTAAAAATAAATAAGCTCCAAGACTTATTATACTAAAAACCTTCTTTTTTTCAATATAAACCCAAGGAAACTTAGCATTTCTACTGTTATTTGGCAAAATATGCGCAAATATCTGGTGGTTAACGTAATATACGACCACAATATATTGATATCCTGTTATATAACCTTATTTTACGTAAAATTCCCTGAAAATTCTATATAACATTCGAGATTATGAACTTTATGTAAACCATTATTTGATAACTTGTGTTACCATTGCAATTTGCACCTTTGACTATTTCGGTCGCTAAATCGTGATTTAATTTCTCCCAAAATCAATTTTCTATATTTTACAGCATGTATCATATGTTATGAAATTTGCAAATTCAAAATATGCTCTAGTAGCAATCAAAATAGTCAATAAAATCTTGTGGTTGTTAACTTTCTATATTATGTGTTGACTATAATTTTTTGTACAAAATGTGGATAAATATTTTTATATATTATACGATATTTATTCTTATGTAAACAATACTTATGTAAACTGTATCGCGTGTTATTTTAATACAGTGTTATCATATCTGCTGTTATTATGACCAGACATAAGACACAACATATAGAAGCAAAAAAACAGAAAAAATAGCAAAAAATCCCCTAAAAAAGGAAGAGGATACATAAAAAACACATAAAAACAAGGAAAAGGATAAGAAAAAAACGCAAAAAAAGGAAGAGAACTAAACATTTTTTAATTCAAAAAAAGAGCCGTAAAAATCTTCTGATTCTTACGGCTCTTCGTTTTTTGTATTTCTATAGCTACCACTGGGCTTTTTGCTTGTGATCAAAGTTTTTAAGCCTTTCTTCCAGTTCTTTTATGATTTCTTCGTACTTTTCCTGTTCTTTTTTCTTGAAAAGTCCGTTTTCTACTGCCTTTTCATACAATTTTTCCATTTGATGTAGTCCATCTGTGGCATTATCCTTGTAATTGTTCTCAAATGCCAGTTGTGTACGCTTTAATAGCTCCTCCATTTCAATTGCAGTCTTACTTTTTCCAAATCCAAACATGCTTTTTTCCTCTCTTTTTCGTCGATTGTTTTCAATCGAGGCCATTCCCTGTTTTCATGGACTACTTGACACTATCCGGGCTTTTTACTGTGTCTGAGCAGCTTCTTCTTCCTTCATCAGTACATAGGAATCTATAAAGTCATATATTTCTTCTCTTCCCTGCTTGTTTTGTGCTGAATACGGAAATATCAGGGTTCCTTTTGCTGTTTTTAATGTCTCTTTTATAAGTTTAAGCTGCTTTGCCGTCTGTGATCTATTGATTTTATCCAGCTTTGTAGCAATAATAACCGGTTCAAAACCGTTTTGTACGATCCAATCATACATTTCTACATCATTTGTCCCCGGCTTATGTCTGATATCTATCAATAAAAATACTACTTTAAGCATGGGTGAAGTTTGCAGATACTTTTCTATCATTCTTCCCCATTTTGCTTTTACTTCCTGATTGGCATTTGCATATCCATATCCCGGTAAATCCACGAAATAAAGCTCATCATTGATATTATAATAGTTGATAGTTTGCGTTTTTCCCGGCTGAGCTGAAGTTCTGGCCAGAGATTTTCGATTCATCAGTCCATTGATCAAAGAGGACTTTCCCACATTACTTTTTCCTGCAAAAGCGATTTCCGGTTTGTCATTCTTTGGCAGCGTACTTGTAATACCACATACTGTTTCCAACGATACGTTTTTAATTACCATACATTATCCTTTCCCAAACTTATTTATCTTTGTTACTTATCTCAGATTAATACTTCACTTAGAATTTCCTGAACATTCTCAACACCGATAATATTCAATCCTGTTTTAATTTCTTCATCAATTTTAGCTAAATCTGCAAGATTTCCTTCAGGAATAAATACTTTTTTAACTCCTGCAAGTTTTGCTGCAAGAAGTTTTTCCTTTAATCCACCAATCTCCAGTACGCGTCCTCTCAGAGTTACCTCTCCTGTCATAGCAACCTGTCTGTCTGCATATCGATTGGTTACTGCTGACATAATAGCTGTCGTCATGGTAACACCTGCGCTCGGTCCATCCTTTGGTACCGCTCCTTGCGGAACATGAATATGGATATCATGCTTTTCAAAATAGTCAGTCGGTATATGATTCTTTTCTGACATAAATCGACAATATGAAATCGCTGTCAGTGCAGATTCCTTCATTACATCTCCCAGACTTCCCGTCAGTTTTACTTCACCCTTACCCGGCATTGTATTCACTTCGATTTCAAGTGTAACGCCTCCAACGCTGGTCCAGGCCAGACCACGTACTAAACCAATCTGATTTTTGCTAAAAATTAAATCCTTTTTATATTTTTTAGGTCCGAGTATATCTTCCAGGTTACTTTGTGTAATCTTTCTCTTCTCATCTTCCTTCATCAGGATGGATTTTGCACTCACGCGGCAAATCTTGGCTATTCTTCTTTCTAATTGTCTGACACCGGCCTCTTTGGTATAGCTGGCTATCACTTCCTTCAAAGCCTTATCTGTTACGGAAATTTGTTTCTTTGTTAATCCGTTTTCCTTGATCTGTTTTGGTAATAAATACTTTTTAGCAATATGGAACTTCTCGGTTTCGGTATAGCCGGATAATTCAATTACTTCCATACGATCCAGGAGCGGTTTATCAATATGCTCTATATCATTTGCAGTAGCAATAAATACTGCTTTGGATAAATCCATTGGTATTTCCAGATAATGATCCAGAAATTTATCATTTTGTGCACTGTCCAGTACTTCCAGCATAGCAGAAGCCAAATCTGATTTGTAGTCATGTCCCATCTTGTCTATTTCGTCCAATAAGAGGACCGGATTCTTTACTTTGACCTGTTTCAAGGCTACCGCAATTCTTCCCGGCATTGCCCCTATATATGTCTTTCTGTGACCACGCAGCTGTGCTTCATCACTGACACCGCCCAAACAGATTCTGGCATACTCTTTATTTAATGCTCTGGCAATGCTTTTTGCAATCGATGTTTTTCCTGTTCCGGGAGGTCCAACCAGACATAAAATCGTATTAGCACTTTTCCCTGACAAAGCTCTGACCGCTAAATATTCTACGATACGCTCTTTTACATCCGAAAGTCCATAATGATCTTCGTCCAATATTTCTTCTGCCCTGCGGATATCCTTTGTATCCTTTGAGCATCGATCCCATGGCATATCCAGTAAAGTTTCAATATAGCTTTCTTCTACATATCTTTCACTGGAATTTGAACTAAGTCTTTTTAATTTAGAAATCTCTTTATTAATTCTTGATTTAACTTCTTCACTTGCTTCCAGTTCCTCTACCTGTTTGCGATAGCTTTCTTCCAGACTTTCTGAGTCATCTTCTCCCAGCTCAGATCGAATCACCTTCATTTGTTCTCTCAGAACATATTCTCTTTGGTTCTTTTCCATCTTTGCTTTTACTTTGGTACTGATTACGTTTCTGACTTCACTGATTTCGCACTCTTCAAGCATGATTTTGGATAATACTTCGAAACGGCTATTAATATCAATCTCATTCAGCACCTTTTGTTTTATATGTAGATTGCAGGATAACTGCGCAATCATCTGATCCATAAAAATGCCGAGTTTTTCCGTAGAAGAAAACTGTGACCAAATATTTTTATCTTCCTTGTGCAAAGTAACCTGCAATCTGTGCCATGCTGCGAATAACTCTCTTCTCATGGCTTCTATTTCACTTGCTGACAGCTTCTTATAAGATTCTTCCTCTGCCAGACTGACTGATTCTACTTCACCGCAGTAGTATTGCATATCTGAAAAGGATAAAACCCTGGCTCTTTCTGTTGCCTCAACCAAAACACGTACCATTTGATCCTTGAGCTTGATAACCTGCTTAATTCTTACCACAGTACCTATTTCATATAAATGTTCCAGCTTTGGTTTGATAATCTGTGAATCCTTGAGTGCTACCACTACCAGCTCCTGATTGGTGGCCATAGCCTTTTCCAGCGCATCCAAAGATTTTTTGATGGTCAAATCCATATGTGAGATTGAATTTGGTAATATACACAGTTCTCTTATCGGAATAACAGGTGTTATTGTAATAATATTTGTTTCAAACATGCGATTCTCCATTAGTTACTCTTGTTATTTTATAAAAGAAAAACGTCGCAATTTGCAACGTTTTTCAAATAAGCTTGTTTTATGCATTTCTTGCAGAACTAACTTCTTTGTACTACCGGACCCTGCTGTCCCATTACGACGTCCCTAGTAATGGTAACGCTGACAATACTTTCGTCCGACGGAATCTGATACATTACATCCAGCATAATGTTTTCAATAATAGAACGAAGTCCTCTGGCGCCGGTTTTCTGTTCCATCGCCTTTTCTGCAATCATTTGAATAGCCTCATCGTCAAAAGTAAGCTCTACATCATCCATTGCAAACAACTTCTGGTATTGCTTTACTAATGCACTCTTTGGCTCTGTAAGGATACGTTTTAAACCTTCTACATCCAATCCGTCAAGCGATACCGTAATCGGTACACGTCCGACAAATTCAGGGATTAATCCGAACTTGATCAAATCCTGAGGAGTTACTTCCTTGAAAATTTCGCCAATTTCCTTGGTTACGTTTTCTGTGATATCTGCATTAAATCCGATTGATTTACGATCCAGTCTCGTCTCTACTATCTTTTCAAGGCCGTCAAAGGCTCCTGAGCAGACGAAAAGGATGTTGCTGGTATCTATTTGGATTAATTCCTGATGAGGGTGTTTTCTGCCTCCCTGAGGTGGTACAGAGGCAACTGTACCTTCAATAATCTTTAAGAGTGCCTGTTGTACACCTTCACCTGAAACGTCTCTGGTAATTGAAGTATTTTCTGATTTACGAGCAATTTTATCAAGTCGGATCGTAGCCATGTCGTTCTGTGAGCCAAGGAGTTGAAAAATGATGTTGTCTTCCTAAGACCGCTTGGCCTCCGACTTGTGCCTTCTATTAATTTTAAGAGTGCCTGTTGTACACCTTCACCTGAAACGTCTCTGGTAATTGAAGTATTTTCTGATTTACGGGCAATTTTATCGATTTCATCAATATAAATTATGCCTTTTTCTGCTTTTTTAGCATCAAATTCAGCATTTTGATATAGTCTTAACAAAATATTTTCAACATCATCACCTACATAGCCGGCTTCAGTCAACGTTGTAGCATCAGCAACAGCAAAAGGTACATCAAGCAATTTTGCTAACGTTTGAGCCAATAATGTTTTACCACTACC
>JAZUKG010000164.1:0-31036 GCA_045643145.1 Lachnospiraceae bacterium
AAAAAAGAAAGACCTGCTATTTCTAGCAAGTCTTTCTGATCTTTTCATTCATTCAATTAAGAATTAAACAGGATATGCTCCATTCTTTGTATCAGCCTTTGATAAATCTACTTTATCCTGCTGAGCTTTACGATACTTGAAGAAGTCTGTAGCAACCTGTGGGAATAAAGCGTATGATAATACGTCTTCATCCTGCTGCTTCCATTCTTTCATTTCTGCTTCGAGCTTATCCATTTCGTTTTCAACATAAGCACCAGATCTTTCTGTACGAATTTCTTCGCCAGGGATAACCTTGTTGATGATATCCTGATTCATAGGCTTAACTGTCTGACCATATTTACCACGGAGCATGTCCTTTGTCTGGTCAGTAGCCATTTTGTATCTTTCTCCCATAAGAACGTTAAATACAGCCTGTGTACCAACGATCTGTGAAGAAGGAGTTACAAGTGGTGGTTCACCAAGGTCTTTACGTACTTCAGGGATTTCCTTTAATACGTCATAGTACTTGTCTTCAGCGTTCTGTTCTTTAAGCTGAGATACCATGTTTGAAAGCATACCACCCGGTACCTGGTAAAGTAATGTCTTGATATCTACACCCATTACCTTTGGATTTAATAATCCGCTTGCAAGACATTCATCTCTGTAAGGTCTGAAGTAATCAGCGATTTCTGCCAGAAGGTTCTGATCAAATCCTGTATCAAATTCTGTACCCTTGAATGTTTCAACCATAACTTCTGTTGCTGGCTGAGATGTTCCAAGAGCGAATGGGCTCATTGCACAGTCGATAACATCAACACCTGCTTCTACTGCCTTTAAGTAAGTCATTGAAGCAACACCTGATGTATAGTGTGTATGAAGCTGAATTGGAAGCTTTGTAGCGCTCTTCATAGCTTTTACAAGTTCAGCTGCCTGGTATGGTACTAAAAGACCAGCCATATCCTTGATACAGATAGAATCTGCACCCATCTCTTCGATGTTTTTAGCCATTGTCATCCAGTAATCCATTGTATAAGCGTCACCTAATGTATAAGAAAGTGCTACCTGAGCATGTCCTCTACCTTCACGCTTTTTGATTTCGTTTGTAGCCTTTACAGCTTCTTCAAGGTTTCTGATATCATTTAAACAGTCAAAGATACGAATGATATCAATACCATTTGAGATAGACTTTTCAACGAAAGCATCTACTACGTCATCTGCGTATGGTCTGTAACCTAAGATATTCTGACCACGGAATAACATCTGAAGTGGTGTGTTAGGACAACCATCTTTGATTTTTCTAAGTCTTTCCCATGGATCTTCTTTTAAGAAACGAAGAGAAGCATCAAATGTTGCTCCACCCCAACATTCTAAAGAATTGTAACCAACCTTATCAAGCTTTGAAAGAATTGGAAGCATGAGTTCGGTAGGCATTCTAGTTGCGATTAATGACTGATGTGCATCACGCAAAATAGTTTCCGTAATTTTAATCGGTTTAGCCATTTCTATTTTCCTCCATAAATTGTTAATGTTTTAATCATTGTTTACGATTTAGAATACTCCAAATACTGCCATGAATGTTCCGGCTGCAACGGCTGTACCGATAACTCCGGCAACGTTAGGTCCCATTGCATGCATTAAAAGGAAGTTTGTAGGATCTGCCTCTGCTCCAACCTTCTGAGAAACTCTGGCTGCCATAGGTACAGCACTAACTCCTGCAGAACCGATCAAAGGATTTACCTTACCATGTGTAAGTGCACACATAAGTTTTCCGAAAAGAACACCGGCTAATGTACCAAATGCGAAAGCGATCAAACCAAGTACAACGATTTTGATTGTAGCCCAGTTAAGGAATGCTTCAGCACTTGTAGTAGCACCTACTGATGTACCGAGTAAGATAACTACGATGTACATAAGAGCGTTACTAGCTGTATCAGTAAGCTGACGAACAACTCCTGATTCTCTGAATAAGTTACCAAGCATAAGCATACCTACGAGTGGTGCTGTTGTTGGTAATAATAAACATACAACAATTGTTACAACGATAGGGAATAAGATTTTTTCGAGTTTAGAAACCGGTCTAAGCTGTCCCATTTTAATCTTACGTTCTTTTTCAGTTGTAAATGCTTTCATAATAGGTGGCTGAATAATTGGAACCAATGACATATATGAGTATGCCGCTACCGCGATAGGTCCCAGTAATGAAGTCTGTCCTAATTTTCCTGCAAGGAAGATTGATGTAGGACCATCAGCTCCACCGATGATTGAAATAGCTGCAGCAGCTTTATCATTAAAGCCAAGAGCGATAGCTCCGAAATATGCAGCGAAACTACCGGACTGAGCAGCAGCTCCAAGCCAGAAGCTCTTTGGGTTAGCGATAAGCGGACCAAAGTCTGTCATCGCTCCTACACCCATGAAGATCAGGGATGGAAGAATTGCCCATTCATCTAAAAGATAAAAATAATACAGTAAGCCGCCGGTGCCGTTTGCGGAATCTTCAATACTCATGATGATATCCGGATAAATATTTACCAGCAACATACCAAATGCTATTGGTGTTAAAAGAAGGGGTTCAAATCCCTTTGCAATAGCCAAATATAGAAATACACAAGCTACTACGATCATGACATAGTTTCCAACTGTTAAGTTGAAAAACGCAGTCTGATGTACCAGATTGTTAAGCGTACTTGCTATGTAATCCATGTGCTACCTCCTGTTATTTGTCCTTTCTCAAAGACTTCTCTACTAGTTTAATGTTGCAAGAGTTGCTCCTGCTTCTACTGGATCACCAACTGCTACATCGATACTAGCTACAGAACCATCCTGAGGTGCAACAACAGGGATTTCCATCTTCATAGCTTCAAGAATGATAACTGTGTCACCTTTCTTAACAGCCTGTCCAACACTTGCTTCTACCTTAAATACTTTACCAGCTGCACCAGCTTCGATCTTAACAGATCCTGCTCCGCCTGCTGCTTTTGGAGCTGCCTTTGGTGCTGCCTTTGGAGCTGCCTTTGGTGCTGCAGCTGCTACTGGAGCTGCACCGCTTGTAGCGCCTTCTTCTACTACTACGTCATATACATTTCCGTTTACGGTGATAGTATAATTTTTCATTGTTTATTCCTCCTATAATTAAGCGTTCTGCCATTTACTTTTGTTAACTTTACGAATGCTTCTGATAACAACTCCGTCAGCAGAAACATAAGCACCCTGCTGCTCTTCATAAGCAGCGATTGCAGCAGAAATAACTGCTACGAGCTCTGTGTCGTCAGATAATTCTTCATTTTCAATAATCTGAGCAATTGTATTATCTACTGCAGCTTCTGTTTCAGTAGCCTTTGTTTCTTTCTTAGCAAAAGCAGCCTGAATCTTAGGAATATAAGCAAAGCAAGCAATAATACCACTGATTAAAACAAGAATTGCAAATACAGTACCCATACCAAGGATAGTATTAAGTCCTGCGTTTTTCATTAATTCTGCAAAGGTATAATTTACATTGACTGTTAAAGAAGAAAATGCAAAATCTTTTGCACCAAAGATAACTTCTACATTAGCTGTTCTCTTTTCACCCTTTGGATCCAAGTTTGAACCAATGATTTCCATGTTAACAATGGCTTTCTTCTTTTCGATTGTTACTTCCGGCTGTTTGTCACTCATTTCGTATCCGCCAAGAAGCTCCATTGCGTTATTCCAACCATCAATAGTAGCTTCCATGGTTTCATCCTGAGCGATAACTTCCTCAGCATATCCCTGATCAACAATCATAGCAAGCTGTTCAACGTACTGTGTAGCTACCTGAGATGCGTTCTGCTCTTCTTCTGTGAGAACAGCAGGACCTGATTCACTACCACAAGCTGTTAAACCAAGCATGCAAGCAATCATACCTAATATTAATAATCGTTTTTTCATATTAAGTATATCCTTTCTATTCAATTAAACTGTACCATGTTTTTTGATAGGACGTTCTTCTCTCTTTGCGAAAAGCATTTCGAATGCACCAACAACATACTTACGTGTATCAGCTGCATCGATAATCTGATCAACATATCCTCTCTTAGCTGCTGAAGAAGCGCTTGTCTGAAGTGCTGCATATTCAGCTGCCTTTTCGTTGATAACATCAGCGCCCTGTCCGTCATACATAATAGCTGCTGCATCTTTTGCATTCATAGCACCGATTTCTGCGTTTTCCCAAGCGATTGTGAAATCAGCTCCTACAGAAGCAGAGTTCATAACGATTGCTGCAGTACCAAGTGCCTTACCAACTACTACGTTTACTTTTGGAACAGTTGCGTTTGCGAATGCGAAAGTAAGTTTAGCAGCTGCTTTAGCCATCTTCTTTTCTGCACATTCACAAGCTTTGTAACCCTGAACGTTTGTTAATGATAATACAGGAATATTGAAAGCATCACAGAAGTTGATGAATCCTGTTGCCTTTTCACATCCGGCCGGAGTTAATACAGCTTCGAGCTTTTCAGCTACCTTGCCGTCTTCTCCGATTACTTCTGAACGGTTAGCAACACAACCAACTGTTGCACCATTTAAGCGGATAAATCCTGTAACCATATCTTTTGCAAAATCAGCCTTAACTTCGAAGAATTCGTTGTTATCAGCGATCTGTGAAAGAGCGATTGAAGTATCGCCTGCACAAGCTGAAAGATCAGCACATGCTCTGTTTAAATCATCTGTACAATCACATACAGCATCTTCTTCGTTGTTTGCAGGAAGCATGCTAACAAGCTGTCTGATCTGTGCAAAGATTTCAGCTTCTTCAGCTACTACATCAACAACACCTGCCTGAGCCTGGAAATCAGCTGCTGCAGTGTCACATTTTTCTGTGTAGTTACCTGCTAATGCGTTAGGTGAGTTAACGAATAATTTCGCTTTCTTACCTTCCATGAAAGTAAAGTCTGTAAGACCAGGAATGATTGCAAGTCCACCACCGCAGTTACCAAATACTGCTGTAATCTGTGGAATTACTCCTGAAGCCATTGTCTGTTTCTTGTAAATACGTCCGAAGGCAAATAATGCATCTGTTGCCTCCTGTAATCTTAATCCGGCAGAATCGATTAAACCGATAACAGGTGAACCTGTCTTCATAGCCAGATCATAGAGATGAGCGATCTTCTTTGCATGCATTTCACCAACACTTCCGTTCATCACAGAAGCATCCTGGCTGTAAACATACACAAGATTGCCATCAATTACTCCATAGCCGGTAACAACACCGTCTGAAGGAGTTTCTGTTGGTTTCATATTGAAGTCAGTTGCTCTGGCTGTAACCATAGCTCCGATTTCAACGAAACTGTTGTCGTCGAGTAAAGCTGCAATTCTTTGACTCGCTTGTGTAGAATTACTCATTTTTCAGACCTCCATTTTATATTAATTTAATGAATAACATAAATTTGAAAGCAGAGTTTACCCATAAACCCGCATTCTCAAGAAGTATAACATAAAAATTTCACGTATACAATAGAAATATGAACGAAGTTCCACGCTTTCTTGTACCAGAATAGGGTATTTTTTATACAAATTTCCGTTAATTCGAATCACTTCGTATCCCACGCATTCTCCTTTGTGCACAGGAGCGTTCACAAAGGGCAATATTTTGTACTCCGTCCGGATTCTTTCATCCGGTCCCAGCAGTACCTTGAGCGTCTTCTCTCTTCTTTTGGTTTTGGCCGTAATTCGGTCTTTAATACCGTCTCTGACTGTAATAGGTATTTTTGTTTGCCTGACTGTAATTTCCTTTACATCAAACTCTTCGAGACCATACTGCATCAGTATTTTGGTATCCTCCCATTTGTATCCCTTATGCGGCGGCCATCCGCTGGCCAGCACGACCGATACCAGAGTCTTCTCTCCTTTTTTACAAGCACCGACAAAGCAATATCCCGCCTGATTGGTAAAACCGGTTTTGATTCCGATAGCCTCCTCCATCATATTCAAAAAGATATCTTTATTATAAACCGTCTTTTTTGTCTTTTGATTTAGTTCATAAAAGGAATAAACCGGTGTTTTTATAATTTCACAAAACTTTGGATTTTGAATGGCATAGGCAGCAATATGGGCCAGATCATAAGCTGTGGTCGAATGCGCTCTGCCGTTTCTTTTTTCATCTAACCCGTTTGGAGTCACAAAATAGGTGTCTTTGCAACCAAGCTCGGCTGCCTTTTGATTCATCCGATCTGCAAAAGCTTCTTTTGAGCCGGCTACCGTTTCTGCAATAGCCATAGCCGCGTCATTGTGCGATTCCAGCATCAGCGAATATAAAAGGTCTTCTAAATAATACCGGTCCCCTGCTTTCATACCCAAATGTACCTTGGGCATACGGGCTGCTTTCTCGGAAACCACGCACTCTACCATATTGGCAGAGTTTGTTTTCTGTTGGTTTTCCAGATATTCCAGTGCCAGTATACAGGTCATTATTTTTGTGGTAGAAGCATTGGGCATACAGGCATATCCGTTTTCTTCATATAAAACACGCCCGTTTGACGCATCCATTAGAAGCGCCGAACGAGCGTATAATTTTAGTTCCTTTGCATCCGCCGAAAAACTGTTAAGCAAACACAGCATCCAGATGCCGATGACCAGGATTATCCATTTTTTGTTTTTCTTTTTCATATCGTGCTTTTCCTATCTATTTTCTATATAGATATGCAAAAGCACCGGATTTATTCAGGCATATTACTTCTTAATCTTTGTATTGCCCGGAATTCCCTTTTTGTGAAAGAGCTTTTTGTATTTCGAAAGCTTTGCTGCCGGTACATAAATATATCCACCGTTTTTGATTCCCTTAAAGGCATTCTTTCCGACCTTTTTCAGTTTCTTTGAATCAATAACCAGGTTAGAAAGCTTTGAACATCCTGAAAATGCCTGGTTGCCGATTGTGGTTACATTTCCGCCCACCAATACAGTCACTACTTTTTTCTTACCATTTAAAGCTTTGTTTGCAACCTGAGTTACTTTATAGGTAAGGCCTTCATATTTAATGGTCGCAGGGATGATTACCTCTTTTGTATTTTTATTGGTAACTCCGCTAAAGGCTACTGTATTGTTGCTGCCGGTACAGCTAAGCACCTTGTAGTTATTTCCGTCTACACTGATGCTGCTTCCCTTTGCTTTTAATATTGTCCTGGTTACGACTGCTTTTTCAGCAGACTGCGCGATTTTTTTCGAAGAATCTCCGGCTAAAATCTTGACTGTATAGGTTGCGGCTCCGTCAATCTGTGCCTGATAAGAATTTGCAGCGGTTGAGCCTACGCATACATAATTTCCGCCATTCTTTTTGATATATACATGATATTTACTAGCTCCGCTAACCGGTGTCCAGCTAATATTCAGCTTGTTGTTAGCCGCCTGACTAACTGCAGGTGCAGCCATACTCAAAGTATTCTGTCCATTTCCTGCCTTAATCATGTCATATGCCTGTTCGAACATCGGAATCGTTTTAGTTCCCAGCGCAGCATATCTGACATTGTTCTGACTGTCAACGATCACTCCAAAACATTTTTTTGTAGGCGCCATTCCAATCATAGCCTCATAGTCATATAAAAGACTGTTTACTGTATTGCTGTTTGCAATCACAGAGAAATTGGAAGGCATTCCCAGCGCTGTATAATATGCCTTGGCAATCACCGAAGTCGTAAATCTGCTCGGATCGACTCCATTAGCCAAGAAATAATCCTCATATTCATCCATGGAAAGAATATCAAAAAGATATACATCAACTCCGCTGTTATTTAATAATACAGAATCTGCTAAATCCTGCATTAAAACCTTGGTTCCTGCTTCCGAAGAATCAAAGAACAGGAAGAATTTAGCCTTTCCGTTTGCTGTAATATCCAGTACTTTGTTTGTCAGCACATCAAAAAAGGTTCCGGTCAGGTTTGGTTTATTAATCAGAGCAACTGCACCGGCTCCGCTTTCAAATTCTGCTGTCGGATACGAAATATCAGACATTGGGAATTCAGCCATAAACGCTTTGGTTGCATAGTCTTTATTTCTGGTATGACCTTTAAAGTCTGCCTGACTCTTTAAGAAGTAGCTTCTTCTGCCCGGAGTCTCATCATCCCAAGTCGCATCTACATTGTAGAACTTGTCCCCGATTTTAACGATATCCCAGCCATGAGTCGGCTGTCCCTTGTTATCATCATTTCCGGCAATCAGTCTGGCTTCCAGACCCGCTTCCCATGCCAGTCGATAGAATAAAAGTGCATAAGACTGACACACTACATAATGATCCTGGAATGCGTTATAAACCGTATACATCGGTCCATAGCTCGGATTGTTTTTAAAATGATAATGATCATAGGTCACCAAATCCATGATGTAATCATAAATCAAAGTTGCCTTTTCTTTATCCGTTTTATTGCCATCCTTCAGTCCGAGACTGGCAACGACTCCTGCGATTTTCTGATCTACAAATTTTTCCTGTGATGCAGTTGATCTCCATGTGATTTTTAAATAGTAGGTAACTGTTTCAGAAGAACTGGCAGCCTGTCTATACGCCCATCCTTTGAAAGCCCAGTAAATATAATCACCTTCATTTGGCTTTGTCCCTTTTTCATAAGACATCGCTCTGTTCACAATCTTTTTAAACTGCTTTTGATTTGCATCTTTGGAATTGGCCAGTTTGATAGTAATGCTACTCTTTCTGGCTACAAACTGTTTTCTGAGATACTCAGCTGCCTGTTTCTCAGTTGCATAACCGAGGCCCTCCGCTGCAATCATATCTTCTATGTCATTTTCGGATACCGTAACACCGTTCTCAGATACAGACTGGTCAGCATTACACTGCGCCAGGTATTCTTCAAATTCCTCCTCAGCATCTTCCCATTCGCTGCCACATCCTTCTGACTCAAGCCATTCTTCTTCTGACATTTCTGCAGCAGCAAATCCTTCATCCGAAAAAATATCTACGAGCCCTAATGGCTGAGCTGTCTTTTCATACGAATCCTGATCCAAAGTTTCTAAAAAAGCACCCTCAGGATTTGTCAGATTACTAACTGTCTGCTCATTTGCATAGGCAGGTGTCTGAATCGTTGTCAATACCATTGCTGCGGTTAACAGCATCGCTAAAATTCGTTTTCTCATTTCTTTTCTCCCCTAAATATCAAGTTTTAGCTGGACTTCCTTTTCCGCCTCTTCTTTAAACATAGCCATCTGATCCATATTCATTTCCGGAAGCTCAGTCAGGCTGCTGACACCAAAGCTTCTCAAAAACTGCTGTGTGGTTCCTAAAAGGATAGGTCTACCCGGTGCATCCTTTCTTCCCACTTCTGTAATCAGTTCAAAATCTAACAAACGGTTTACTGCATGATCACAGCTAACTCCTCTTATTTTATCAATTTCCATTTTGGTAACCGGTTGCTTGTAGGCAACTATTGCCAAGGTTTCCAGCAGTGCATCGGTTAACACATATTTACGCGGTGCCTTTACCACCTTGATTAAATATTCATAATACTGTGACTTGGTACAAAGCTGAAATGCATTTTCCAGCTGTAATAAGGTAATTCCTCTGTCACTTTCGTCATATTCTTTTTTCATATCAAGCAAAAGCTTTAAGGTATCCTTTTCCTCTATTTCCAGAACCTCTGAAAGCTTGGATACTTCAATGCTGTCACCCATTGCAAACAAAATAGACTCTATTATGGCTTTATTTTTCTTTTTATCTGCTTCTTTCATGAAACGGCTTCTTCCTTTCTGGTAATTTCAATATCATCAAAGGTATGATCTTGTTTGATATCAATCTGTCCGATTTTCATAAGCTCGAGAATTACCAGGAAGGTAACAATGACCTCTGCCTTTGAATTCTGCTTTTGCAATAAATCACGGAAGCTCATTTTGTGATGGCGGCTGATATAGTCCTTGATATAAGTACTCTTTACCTCCATATCCACTTCTTCTCTTTCGATTTTACCAAAGCTGGCACGAATCGGATCAATCTTGTCCTCCTGACGTTTCATAACGGATTCAAAGATTTCCTTTAATTTTGCCAGGTTTACATCCTTTAATAAATCATCATAATCTACAGGAGGCTTGTACTCTTCAAGTTCCTTGGGCAGATTTTGCTTGGTATTAAAATTGCGATCTGCATCGATATGTCTGTCCTTGAGCTGGAAGGACATATATTTATACATTTTGTATTCCAACAGCTTTTGTACCAATTCCGCACGCGGATCCTCTTCCTCGCCGTCTTCATTGACTTCACTCGGAAGCAGCATTTTACACTTGATATCAATCAGCGTCGCAGCCATCACCATGAACTCACTCATGACATTCATGTCTTTGGAATCGAGCTGTTTGACATATTCCAAATACTGGTCTGTAATCAAAACAATCGGAATATCATAGATATCTACTTTATTCTTTTCAATCAGGAATAATAATAGGTCCAGCGGTCCTTCAAATACCTGAAGTTTAATATTTAATGCCATAATGACACCTTTCTGTTATCTATTTTTTTGTAGTTTCTTCTTGGAAGGTTTCTCCAGGGTAATTTCTATCAATTCTCCCGGATTAAACATACGAAGCGGAATGGTATGTGCACCCAGACCTCGGCTGATAATCATGGTCTTTTCCCATTTTTCAAACAATCCGCCGTCATAATGCGGAAACAGCGTAAAGTTGGTAGAAAGTACGCCGCCCAAAAACGGAAGTCTGACTACTCCGCCGTGGACATGTCCGCTCAGCGTTAAATCCGCTCCCCAGGAAGCATATTCATCAAAATAGTCCGGATTATGTGCCAGCAAGAGCTGATAATAACCTTCTCTCTTGATTGGCAAAATCTCATCCAGATATCCCGGTTCCATCGGCTCTTTACGAAAACGTTTGTAAAAACCTTTATCAATTTCACAGCCTGTAATCTGAATGTTTTTCTCCTCTAAAAAGGCAGATTCATTTTTCAGTCTGTCTATGCCGATTTTTTGCAGACCTTCTTCATATCTGTCACCCATATCCCCGTATACATCAGGATACAGTTCCAAACGATATTCATGATTTCCGTTTGCATAATAAACCGGATATTTATTCTGCAATCTTTGAACCAAGTCGAGGGCCGGCTGCAACGCTTCGCCCGGTCTGGCAGTCAGTAAATCGCCGCCTATCACTACAGCCTCAGGTCCGATTTCATCAATCGCCGCTAAAAGCTTTTCCTGATTCTCGCCGTATTGTTTATTGTGAAGGTCTGACAAAAATACAAAATGAAAATTCTCCTTAATTCCCTTGGCAATAATTCGATAAGAAACCCTGTGAAAACGATTGGAATCACGAATAATTACCCCGATAAAAAAGAGAACCAATATTACCGCTACGGTCCAAAGAATATAAATATAACCATTCATATTTAAACTTTTCCTTTTGGGTCTAAACAATAATCCGTTTTATTATACTAAATTTATGGCAATTATAAAAGAACCTTATGAAAAACTTCAGAAAAAACATTTCCAAAGGTCGCCCTTTTCACATCCTCTTTTAAACAGATTTCTACACTTCCTATCCTCTCTTCTCCTAAATAATACTCCGCACATCCTACCTTTTCTCCCTTCTTTTCAGGCGCAGTAATCTCTGTCTCCATAGATATACTGCGTTTTACCTCAGACAAATTTCTGCCCCGAGTATCCAAATAACAAAAGTTCTGACAGGTCGTTTTGGCCTTCTTTTCTTTTCCGCCTCGAACCGGTATTTCCGGCATAATTCCATTTTCATCTTTATACAGACTACAATTTGCAAAACCATATTCCAAAAGAGTCTTGGCCTCCTGGAATCTGAGTTTTGGCGTCGGCGCCTTCATAACGACTGCAATCAAATCCAGATTTCCCTGGGTAGCGGTCGCTGAAAAGCAATAACCGGCCTTGTCTGTAGAGCCGGTTTTCATTCCTGTAGTATATGGAAAAAGCTTTAACAGCTTGTTGGTACTAGAAAGTGTAAAGTTGCTTTCGCCCTTTCTCGTTTTATGCACAATATCCTCTGTCCAGATTCCTGTATATTCCAAAACCTGCGGATGGTTCAATAAAAGATTTCTCGTAAGTAAGGCAATATCCCCGGCGCAGGTATAATGCTCATCCGAGGAAGTCAGTCCGCAGCAATCCACAAAATGGGTATTCGTTAATCCCATATTTTCTGCTGTCCGGTTCATACGATTGACAAAAGCATCTTCTGAGCCTTCTATATACTCTGCCATACAGACGCTGGCATCATTTCCGGAGGCAATGGCGATACATTTAATCAAGGTTTCTACGCTTTGGATCTCGCCCTCTTCCAAAAAGACCTGACTGCCGCCCATAGACTTGGCATAAGCACTCGTAGTTACTTCATCCTCTAAATGTATTTTTCCGTCATTTAGATCCTCAAAGATCAAATACAAGGTCATAATCTTGGTAATACTGGCAGGGCTAAGTCTTTCCTCCCGGTTCTTTTCACAGATGATCTGACCGGTCTCCTTTTCCATCAGGACATAGCTTTCACTCTCGAGCGCCAGCGTTTGATCCGGCATCGAATTGTTACTAACCGCATCCTCACACCAGCCGCTTACACGCATTCCCAAACTTAAGCAAATGATCAAACAAAAAAGAACGATTCTTTTATTCATATATACCTCAAATATGTATTTATCTCATTGTATGCCGAAGATAATATTTCAGAACACAGACAAGACCGCCGTAAATAAGGAAAGAATTGCTTTTACAGCAATTCTTTTGATTGCACTGCCGGCATGGCCCCGCGGCACCGGGCCGCGGTAAAAAATAAAAAAAGCGAAAATGCAGTAAACCCACATTTTCGCTCTGATCACTCTATATTATCTATCTCTAAAAGAATGGTAATAGTCCATTACCTGTTCACGTTTTTCCTTGATATTCGCACGTAGATTGATATCCAGTGCATCCAAAACATGATACATAAAATCAAATAAGTATAAGCAAAGGATGGTCATGGATACCGGTCGGCCGATATGCGTCGGAATCGAAGTAACCAATCTCAAAATCAATCCGTGAAGCCAATATACAATGATGATTCCGTAAAAGCCCCAGGCTACTGTACTTTCGAGACAAATCACACCCTGGTAGTTAAAAGGCTTCATCGTATAATCCCACCATACTTCATTCAGACAACGAAGCATGAGTCTGGCAACCAAATACTCAAAGATGGTTGCGCTGATTGCTGCCACAAAATAAAGTGTAATCATATTATTTTTAAACGGAAGCAATAAATAATATCCCATAATTGCACCAAAGCCATAGATCGGACAAAACGGTCCCACACCAAAGCCTCGGTTGGTCAGCTTTTTATTGCAGATACTCATATAAAGGGACTCAACGAACCACCCGATTATACTGTATGCAATAAAGCATTCTATCAACACCAGAAGAGAGGAATCCATAATTTCTCTCGTCCACATATAATCACTCTCCTAAAATATAGAAATCAATACTACATATAGTGATTTTTACTATCATATATGCTAGTAATTGAAATTTTGCTAATAATACTACAAAATCCCTGGTAAGAATACCAGGGATTTTAATAACATATTAGTTATATTTGCGCTTTCTAGCTGCTTCAGATTTTTTCTTACGTCTAACACTTGGTTTTTCGTAGTGCTCTCTTTTATGAATTTCCTGCTGGATACCAGCCTTTGCACAACTTCTCTTAAAACGACGTAATGCGCTATCTAAAGTCTCATTTTCTTTAACGATGACGTTTGACATAACCTACACCTAACCTCCCTTCAGTCCCTTCATGTATCATGACTGCAAGGTTTTTATTTGTATGCAAAATAACATACACTAGTATTATAGCAGATTTTTCCAATACGTCAACAACATTTTTAGAAAAACTGCAATTAATCTGTTTGACTAGAATTAAGCCTGTACCTGCTCAGCGAGAACTTCTTTTGCTTTGTCAATTGCCTGAGCAATACCTGCAGGATTCTTTCCACCGGCCTGAGCCATATTTGGACGACCACCGCCGCCACCGCCTACTAATCCGGCAATGCCTTTTACGAGGTTACCTGCATGAGCACCCTTCTTCTGTGCTTCATCACTGGCCATAACTACGAGGTTTACCTTGCCATCAAGATCAGATGCCAATACAACCACGCCTTCACCGAGCTTATCCTTGAGCTGATCTCCTAAATCACGAAGACCGTTCATATCTACGCCAGATACAGATGTAGCGAGCAGCTTAACGCCTCCCACTTCTACTACCTGATCTAATACATTTCCCAGTGCATCCTTGGCTGCTTTGCTCTTTAAGGATTCATTTTCAGCCTGAAGAGCTTTGATTTCAGCCATAAGTGATTTCAATTTATCATTGAGGTTTGCAGGAGTTGCTTTTACAATCGCTGCTGCAGCGAGTACCTGCTCTTCTAATTTTGCATAATATGCTAATACATTTGCGCCTGTAATGGCTTCAATTCTACGAACACCGGCAGCAACACCGCTTTCCTGTGTAATCTTGAAGCTGTGGATATCTCCTGTATTTGCTACATGAGTACCACCACAAAGTTCCTTTGAGAAGTCTCCCATAGAAACGACTCTTACGCTCTCGCCATACTTTTCACCAAATAATGCCATAGCACCTGAAGCCTTTGCTTCATCTACATTCATAACCTTGGTTACTACGTCAAGACCTTCTGCGATCTTGGCATTTACGATAGCTTCTACCTTGGCAAGTTCCTCTTTGGTAACTGCCTGACCGTGACTAAAGTCAAATCTGGTTCTGTCAGCATCCTGATAAGAACCCTGCTGATGTACATGATCTCCCAGTACTTCCTGAAGAGCAGCCTGTAAAAGGTGAGTTGCTGAATGGTTTCTACATGTACTCATACGATTTGCAGTATCTACTGCCAGGTGAGCTGTTTCATCCTTTTTGATAGTTCCTGAAACAACTACTCCGAGATGAGCGACTCTGTTTTCCGGAAGTTTTACTGTATCCTTTACTTCAAATACACCACCGGCTGTTGTAATCTGACCGATATCACCCTTCTGACCACCCATGGTAGCATAGAAAGGAGTCTCAGTTACGATAATAGTACCGTTTGTACCCTCTGTGAGAGCATCTGCTAAAGCATTTTCATCTGCGATTGCTGCAATCTTGGAATCACATTCTAATGAATCATATCCTACAAACGCTGTCTTGATATCAGTAGATAAATCATTGAATAAATCAGAATCTGTAGAAAGCTTTGCTGAGAAGTTTGCATTTTCTCTGGCTTTCTGCTTCTGCTGCTCCATAGCTTCTTCAAATCCCTTTTCGTCTACCTTAACGCCTTCTTCATCAGCCATTTCAACTGTCAGTTCGATTGGGAATCCAAAGGTATCATAGAGATAGAATGCGCTCTTTCCGTCGATTGTCTTTTCTCCGGATTTTACCTTTTCATCAAGAATCTTCTTAAATTCCTTCATACCGTTTTCCAGAGTACTTTCAAAACGTACGATTTCCTTGTCAAGTTCCTTGAGAATAAAGTCACGCTGTTTTACTAAAAGCGGATAGCTTTCATTGTATACATCATCAATAAAGATGGTTGCAATCTTGATTAAGTTTTCTTTCTTAAGACCCAGTGTACGTCCGTGTCTGACTGCACGACGGATTAAACGACGCAGTACATATCCGGCTCCCACATTGGAAGGAGTAAGTCTGGCTTCATCACCGATGAGCATAACGGATGTACGCATATGGTCAGAAAGAATACGCATAGATTTTGTCTGCTTTTCTTCTGCATCATATTTGCAGTTTGCTTCTTTTTCAATATATGCAATAACCGGAGCGAAAAGGTCTGTCTGGTATACGTCCTTGGTTCCGTTCAGGAAAGCAAGGTTTCTTTCAAGACCCCAACCGGTATCTACGTTTTTCTGTTTAAGTGGTGTTAAATGACCATCTTTATGCTTTTCATACTGCATAAATACGTCATTACCCAACTCTGTATATTTACCACAGCTACATCCGGGACCACAGTTTGGACCACAATCCGGAACATCTGCGATATAGAACATTTCACTGTCAGGACCACATGGACCGTATTCCAATCCCCACCAGTTATCTTCTGCAGGAAGGTAATATACGTTTTCCTTTTTAAATCCTGAATTGATACGGCACTGTGCACCCTCTTCATCACGTGGTGCATTTTCGTCACCTGCAAATACAGTTGCTGCGAGGTGATCTCTGTCAAAACCGTAAACCTGAGTTAATAATTCATAACTCCATTTTGTTCTGTCTTCTTTAAAGTAGTCACCAAGACTCCAGCTACCCATCATTTCAAAGAAAGTAACGTGACTCTTGTCTCCTACAGAATCGATATCGTTGGTACGAACACACCCCTGCACGTTGCAAAGTCTGGTTCCGAGCGGATGCTTCTGTCCTAAAAGATATGGCATGAGCGGCTGCATACCAGCTACATTGAATAATACTCCGGTAGAACCGTCAGATACTAAAGAAACTGCTCCTACGTCTACATGTCCGCGTTCTTTATAAAAGTTAAGCCAGCCGTTTCTCAGCTCATTTGATGTAAACTGTTTCATTTTTATCTCCTTTTTATTGCCCCGATGTAAAACACCAGGGCAATGTCATTCAAATTAATATTTATTACCAGATGAATTTATCAGCAAAGTATGCATCTAAATCAGCGATAGCAACTCTTTCCTGTTCCATAGAATCACGGAAACGAACTGTTACCATTCCATCTGTTTCTGACTCAAAGTCATATGTAATACAGAATGGAGTACCGATTTCGTCCTGACGACGATAACGCTTACCAATATTTCCTCTGTCATCAAATTCACAGTTGTATTTCTTTGAAAGTTCATCAAAGATCTTTTCAGCACCTTCATTTAATTTCTTTGAAAGTGGTAATACACCAATCTTTACAGGTGCCAGTGCAGGATGGAAATGAAGAACTGTACGAACATCAGGCTTATCTTCTGTTCCGATGTTTTCTTCATCATATGCTGCACACAGGAATGCGAGTACCACACGGTCAGCACCCAGTGAAGGCTCGATTACGTATGGAACATACTTTTCATTCTTTACATCATCAAAGTAAGACATATCCTGTCCTGAAGTATTCTGATGCTGTGTTAAGTCATAATCTGTTCTGTCGGCGATACCCCAAAGTTCACCCCATCCAAATGGGAATTTGAACTCGATATCCGTAGTACCCTTACTGTAGAAGCAAAGTTCTTCCGGATCATGGTCACGAAGTCTCATTTCGTCTTCTTTGATACCCAGTGTTAATAACCAGTCACGGCAGAAACCTCTCCAGTACTGGAACCATTCAAGGTCTGTACCAGGCTCACAGAAAAATTCCAGTTCCATCTGTTCAAACTCTCTGGTACGGAATGTAAAGTTACCAGGAGTAATTTCGTTACGGAAAGACTTACCGATCTGTCCGATACCGAATGGAATTTTCTTACGAGATGTTCTCTGAACATTTTTAAAGTTAACAAAGATACCCTGAGCGGTTTCAGGTCTTAAGTATACTGTGTTCTTGGCATCTTCTGTAACACCCTGGAAGGTCTTGAACATTAAGTTAAACTGTCTGATATCTGTAAAGTTGTGCTTTCCGCAGGTAGGACATGGAATGTTGTGATCTTCTACATATGCCTTCATTTCTTCCTGTGAGAATGCATCGATTGGCTTGTCCAGTGTAAGACCGTTTTCTGCTACGAAGTCTTCGATAATCTTGTCAGCACGGAAACGTTCATGACATTCCTTACAGTCCATTAACGGATCTGCGAATCCGCCAAGATGTCCTGAAGCTACCCATGTCTGTGGGTTCATAAGGATTGCACAGTCAACACCTACATTGTATTTGTTTTCCATGATGAACTTCTGCCACCATGCTTTTTTTACATTGTTTTTCAGTTCTACACCGAGATTACCGTAATCCCAAGTATTGGCAAGGCCTCCGTAAATTTCAGAGCCCGGATATACGAATCCTCTGTTTTTCGCTAATGCAACGATTTTTTCAAATGATTTTTCCATGATATCTCCTCCTTATTCATATATAATATATGCTTTTTGTCCTTCGTTTAAGTTGACTGCAGTCTTTTCATCAATCGCTTTTACGCCATCTGAAATGTATGCAATCTTGCCCGGCAAACGTACCTGCATCGCTTCTTCTAAAATCACGATCTTCATATCGCCCTTTTCGATTACCTGCGCATTGCCTGCCAAAGAATCATCCTTGGACACACCTGTCATAGCAGGATATTCATAGCCTTTGGAATATCCGTCTGAAACTGTGCCTACGAATAAAAACTTTTCATTAAAATCAAAATAATCCTGATAGCCTTCATACTGAAGCTCTACCTTGATCATATTGTTGTCATCTACAGTTACCTGATTCAGCTTGGTCGCTTCTTCTCTGCCCACACCCTGATTATAAGCAGAAGATGCAGATTCAATCTGTCCCTTTAATTCATCCATGCTGTAATAAGGCTGGTTGAAGTCCTCGATCATATAGTGTGTAATCACACCCTTTTTGTCTACGAGGATTGATGTGCTTTGAGGTTCCCATTTTGCTCCGCACCCGCTCAAAAGCATGGTAGCCAGGATAAGCAAAAGCCCCATCTTTACTTTTTTCATATTTGTCTCCCTACAATTCGTCCCGAATTTTCGCAATCCGGCTTATAAATATACCGCATTATATTATACAAGCAGATAATTAGTTTTTCAACCTTGATTTTTTATAGTTTACAGCTTTCCAAAATAGACAGACTCTTGAAACTGTGCCCGATATACTTTTTGCGATAATATTCACACTCCCGGATCAGTTCTCCGAGTACCTTTTCCGATACGGTAAAACTGTAAAGCTTTTCTACCGGAGTATTTCTGACAAATTCGATGGTATATTTGGTCGTATCCTCCAGTGCATGCCCTTCTATCACCCCAGGGAACTCTCCGTTGATGGTAAGAGCCTTCATTTCATAGATGCATTTGACCAAATCGTTGCTGATGGAGTCCTTTAACAATGCCAAAAGAGATGCGTATAAAAGCTTTAGCATTTCCTTTTCATCATTATTTTCACGGCAGTAATAATCTGCCACATCCGCAAAATACATTCCGTACATGGCTCCCTCAAAGTCATTACGAATGTCCTGAAAATAATTCTCAATATGTGCATCCGTCAGCGTATATGCCGATTTCCCCTCTACGAGTTTAAAGGTTCCATAGCAGAATACATCTGTGGTTGCCAAAAAACGGTTGTTTGGCTTTTTCGCTCCTCTGGCAAACACCGTGACCGCACCGCGTTCTTTGGTTAATATCACTATTCTTTTGTCAGTTTCAAAAACAGGGACGGCTTTAATCACCATCCCTGTTACCTGTATAAATTCCTGCATATGTACCTTTCCTGAATGTATAAAAAATTAAAGTTCCTTTGGATTGTATCCAAAGTTTTTCAGTAAAAAGTCGCTGTCTCTCCAGTCCTTTTTGACCTTGACCCAAAGCTGCAGGTTTACCTGACATTCGAGCAAATCTTCAATCTCTGCTCTGGCCTTGGAGCCAATCTTTTTGAGCATCACTCCGCCCTTTCCGATAATAATGCCCTTGTGAGAGTCTCTTTCACATACGATGGTAGCGTTGATATCCACGATATTCTTTCTATATTTCATACTGTCAATCGCTACTGCCACTCCGTGAGGGATCTCATCATTTAAACATCTGAGGGCCTGTTCTCTGATCAGTTCTGACACAATCTGTCTTTGCGGCTGATCTGTTACGGTATCTTCATCATAAAACATCGGTCCGTACGGAAGATATTTAAAAATAGTTTCCAGTAAATCGTCTTTATTTTCACCCTTTAATGCAGAAACCGGAACAATTTCCTCAAAATCCATTTCCCGGCGATAGGTATCGATAAAGGTCAGGATTTCTTCCCTTTTTACGGTATCAATTTTGTTGATTACCAGGATTACCGGAGTCTTTACCTTTTTGAGCTGTTCGATAATGAACTTCTCACCGGCACCGATAAAGGTAGACGGCTCTACCAGCCATAAAATGACATCCACCTCAGATAATGTATTTTGTGCCACCTTGACCATATAATCGCCCAGTTTATTTTTTACCTTGTGAATACCCGGTGTATCCAAAAAGACGATCTGTCCTCTGTCATCGGTATAAACTGTCTGAATTCTGTTTCTGGTAGTCTGTGGCTTGTTTGAGGTAATCGCAATCTTTTGTCCGATTAACTGATTCATCAGTGTCGATTTTCCTACATTTGGTCTGCCGATTAAGGTCGCAAACCCTGATTTTTTGGTTTCTGCGTTTAAATCCATGTTTTATTCCTTTTCTTCTGTCTTGGCATCCAAGTCAATCTGATTGGATGACTCTGTGCTTGCTTCTTCTGTATGATTCTTTTTCTTTCCAAAGAAGCCCTTCTTTTCTTTTTTCTTTCCATCTTTGTTTTTTCTTCTTCTGAAGGCCTTGAAAATCTTGACAATCACAAAGATGATAATTCCCCAAATTACCAGATATGGTAAATCAATAATCAAACCGATAAAGAATTCCTTGAGTCCTACCAGGACGTTCATGACACTTCTGGCAAATCCGTTGACCATTCTCTCCCAGTCACTTTCCGGTACAACTTCCGGTTCAGAATAAACCTTTACTTCTTTTACATAGACAGAAACCGTAGCAAAATCTACCAGGTTATCATAGGTACGAAGTCTGGATTCGATATTCTGAAGTTCATAACGAATCTCTGTCAATCTGGATTCCAATGCGATGATGGTATCGACATCCTCTGCCTGTCCTAAAAGGACCATCATTCTTTCCTGTTCTACTTCGAGTGCTTCTTTTCTGCTCTGAGTATCTACATACTGAAGAGTGATATCCTCTGCAGTTTCTGATTTATTGGTTACATTGCAGCTGTCACCAATCTGTTTTACCAGTTCATCCAGCTTTCCGGCAGGAACACGTACTGTAAAGTTCGCTGTTCTCACGGAAGAAGAATTATAACCATTTCCTCCGATGGAGCTGTTTTCTACATATCCGCCCATGCCGGCTACCTTTGACTGTAAATTGTCAATCAAAGCATCAAACTCTGTGGTTTCTGCTGTTAAATCGACTCTCTTGATCAGCTTTCGATTGGTAGCTACCGGAGTATCTGCCGCTGAAGAGCCGCTGTCTGATTCATCCATAGCTTCTTCTGCTTCTACTTCATAGCTGTCATCATAAGCGGCATTTGTGTAAATGTCATCTGTTGCATAAGATTCGGTAGCTGCAGCGCCTGCGCCATCCATTGAATCATACTTTGCTGCATAATTGCTACTGCCGCAGCCGGTGGTGATGATAGCTGCCATGATAAGTGCCAATACTGCATTTGTTTTGATTTTTCCTAACTTTCTCATTTGTTGTCCTCCCCTTAATCTCAACTGTTTTCAATCGAGATCATCTCCGATTTCATATTTTATATTCTTTTATAAACAATTCCTGCATCAAAACGATGTTTTTTCATTGCTTATATATCATATACGAAACCATTTACACTAAATTAGAGTTTCCACTCCATCAAATTTATCTTTATTTTCGAGAATTTTTCCTTCGTTACCCACTACGCAGATTTTTTCACAGGCCAATACATCGGAAATACGATCTGCCAGAGCATTGATATCGCTGAGTTTACAGTTGATAATCTCATCTCTTTCTTTCTGCTCTGCTTCTAAAGTCTGATCCTGCATGAAAGCTATATATCCTCTCGCACCCTTTGCATTTGGAGTCAGCGGTACATCCTTGTCTGCAATAGCACCGATGATATATTTCGTCAAGGTTTCTTCATCTGCTTCATAGTTTTTCAGATACTGAGGAATATTCTGGTATACCTCAAAGGTCTTTTCCAGATTCGGATCACGGTAGGAAACAAAAGTAGCGATTCCGTTCTTTCCGTAGCTTGACATACAGCCATAAGCTCCGCCCTTTACACGTACCTGAATCCATAAATAATCATATCCCATCATTACCTTGAGAACTCTGAGTGCTCCGGTAAACGGATATTTTTCGAGGTCATATCTTCCGGCCTGACATACATACTGAATTCCGGCTGAGGTGGTATAAGCCATGTTTTTATCATTCACAGCTACGACTAAATCTTCCTGACGGTTATCTTCCGGATTTAAGGAATCAGTAAATTCAGCAATCTGCTTTTCAAATTCCTGCATGCCGTCTTCCAGACCTGTAAAGTCATAAAATACTCTCTGTTTTCTGAGAACAAAGCTCTGAATTTCTTTCAGTCTCTTTACAACCTCGTCTTTTTTCTCTTCAAAGTATGCGAGAATATCTGATACAAAACGATAATAAGACACACCGCTCATCATCTCTTCAATCTTGATGCTGGCATCAAGCTGTGAGCAGGTTTCCAGTACTGCCAGAGAATGTCCTGCTCCTGTCATAGAGCCCTGCATTCTCGCCTTCATCTCTGCGAGGATTTCCTTTAATCTGTCTGTATCTTCCAGATGAGACTCACTTAAAATCTCCCGGATAAAGCCGATGGCATCCTGTGTATTTTCTGTCAGCGCTTTTGCCTTTGCTTCAAATACAAACCTAAATTTGCTCGTATCCTTGGCATTCTGATAGGTCTTTGTACCAAAGGTAATTCCGCCGGTCTTTAGATTCATTTCATTGAATAAATCACCATAAGAATGCTGATTGGTATCTAACAGACCAATGACATTTTTAAACAGTGAAAGATACGGAAGGTCTTCTTCCCTGATATCTCTGACATCAAAAACAATTCGCATATAAGAAACGCCGTTGGTATAAATCGGATGATAAATGAGTGTCTTTCCGGCGCATTCTTTTACTTCATAAATATAAGGCTCTGCTTCCTTTTTCAAATCCTCTCTTTTTAACATCGGGATTTTAGTGAGGTCTTCTTTGGAATCCTCTGCTTCCTGATAAGCCTTTAATTCTTTGGTATCAGCAATCACCTTTTCGATTTCTTCTTTGCTGAGGCTATCCTTGAAGGCTTTGAGTTTTTCCTTTAATGCATCGCTTTCTTCCTGCTCTAAATTCATCTTTGGAATCATGGATACATTTGCCTTATGCGGATTTTCGAGGATTTCCTTTTGAATCAGTTCTTCAAAATAGTTACCCTTGGCTTTCTCTTTTAATGCCTTGAAGGTAGCATTGGCTTCGATATGCATAAATGGTTTCATGCTGTCATAAAGCCAGCTGTCAAGAGCCTGGAGACCATACATCAGTCCCTTTGGATATGAACCAAAGTCAGCCTCTTTATATTTGAATTCATAGTAATTGATCGCTGCCAGGATAGCATTTTTATCCAGACCATTTGCTACGATTTCTTCCAAAGTTTTGGTTACGGTTTCGTAAAACTGAGCTTCGTCTTCTTTTTTACAGTTCTTGGCTACAAATGAGAAATATGGCTGGAGAATACCGTTTTCACAAACGCTGTAAATATCCTCTCCGATTCCCTTTTGTAAAAGTGCCATCTTGACCGGTGTTCCCGGAGCAGAACAAAGTGCATAATCGAGCACCTGAAGTGCTACATAAAGCTCAGGATCGAGGCAGTCACGAATGGATACGTTCATCGAATAATAATATCCGTTCTCTGCTTCATTTTCTGAAATAACCGGATAGAATTTCTGTACATTAACAGGCTTTTCAAATGTCTGCTGCTTGGTGATTTCAGAATTGATTTCCAAATAATCATAATGTGATAAATATTCTTTATCTAAATATTCGAGTCTTTCCGCCATATCCATATTTCCGTACAAATAGATGTAGCTGTTTGACGGATGATAATAGGTCTGATGGAAATGAATAAAGTCACGGTAAGTTAAATCCGGGATGTTGGCAGGCTTTCCGCCGGAGTCCACACCATAAGCGGTATCCGGATACAGCTGATTGAAAATTTCACGGTCGAGTAAATCATCTGCAGATGAATACGCACCCTTCATTTCATTATATACAACGCCGTTGATAGTAATATCGCCGTCCGCGTCTTCACATTCATAATGCCAGCCTTCCTGTTTGAAAATCTTTTCCTGCTTGTAAATATTCGGATGGAAAACTGCATCCAAATATACGTCCATCAAATTTTCAAAATCCTTGTCATTGCAGCTGGCTACCGGATATACGGTTTTATCCGGATAAGTCATGGCATTGAGGAACGTATTTAAGGATCCCTTGGCCAGTTCAATAAAAGGATCCTTGATCGGATATTTGTCAGATCCGCAAAGTACGGAATGCTCGATGATATGCGCTACACCGGTTGAATCCTTGGGCGGTGTACGAAATCCGATATAGAATACCTTGTTCTCATCATCATTTGACAAAAGTGTAATCTTGGCTCCTGTCTTTTTATGTCTGAGGATTGCTCCCTCGGAGTTTAAATCCTTGACATCTCTTTGTTCTAACACCTCATAGGCGGTTAATTTCGTTAAATCCATGTATATACTCCTATCTCCTGTCACGACTTATCCGTCGCGGCCATTCATTCTTTTCAAATATTATGATGCACACATCTTCTTAAACACTCAGCGCTACCAGATTCAGTTTTCTAAAGGTAACTTCTGAAATCGCATCTGCACTGATTTCTTCTCTTTTTACAGCTGCTTTTCCCTGTACAAAATCCGTTACATTCACTGTTTCTGTTTTGTAGCTTATGCTTTCGTTTCCTTTTTTATCCACTTTTACTTCCGGACGAACGATTTTTACCTGCGCTTTTAACTGCTTAAAAATCAAAAAGGCCATTTCTTTTTCATCCATTTCCATTAAATGATCACAGATACGGCTATTTTGCTTTTCGTCCCTATAAATATACTGAAAAACCGCGGAACTTAATCTTTGCGGTGTATCATCCATTGTAGTCATCTTTTCATATGTCAGTCTGGCTCCGATGTAAACATTGGAAAAATCCTGCAGGACATATTGAAAATCATTTTCATTCCCCATCATATGTGGTTACCTCTGTATATCTGTTTATCTGTTAAAACTGGTTGTTTCCAAATATTCCAGTTGTTTTCTATATTTATGCTATTTTCTGTCAGTTCCTGTCAAATCATACAGCTACGGCCTAGGAATCCAGCTTGGAAGAATCGATATCTTCAATCTCTCGATTGGTAATCGCCAATGCTTCTTTGATTTCCTCCAAGGTATATTCGCTGTTATCTGCGAGTTCCTGCGGTGTGACACTTCTGCGAAGGTCCGCTGCGAGGCTCTGTGCTTTTTCGGCGATTTCATTTACTTTGTCTACGAGTCTTTCGTCGACATCCTTGGCCATGAAGTCTTCATTGATGAGCTGTTCCATGCCATCCATCATGGCTTTGCCGAGGAACCCTTCCGTTTCCTTGACGAGGTCCTCTTCTCCGGATAAAACTGCGAGATTTTCCATGCTGACAGCCAGCGCCAGATTGGCTTCTCCAATTAAATCCTCTAACAAAACGCCTTGTCCGGAATACATTTTTGCCAGCTCCAAAGCTTTTGGCAAAAACTGTGTCAAGACTCCTTCCTTGGCACTTTGGCTGCCACCAATAGCCTCCACGATTAAAGCCTTTAACTCCTCTGCGCCCATAGGAACGATCTCACCGAGTCCCTCCATATAAGAATCGAGATAGCTCTGATCCTCCATAGACAGATAAATCTCTACGTCTTCTTTATCTCCGACAGAAATCTTTTGTTCCTTTAAATAGTCATACAAAAGCTTTCTCTGCTCTTCATTATCAATGATTTCACCAAAAGCCTGCTCGACTTCTTCTGTACTGATACAAAAGCCCTGCATTCTCGCCTTTTTGGTAATCTGGGCTAACTTTTCACTAAACTGTTTCTGATCCATAAAACGTCCTTTTTTTTACTACTTTTTTATTTTACATGTTCATGTGTAAATAAATGTTCCTGGCAATATTCATAATTTCCGTTGCATTTTGAACAGAAACGGAATTCCAAATCCGGATTGCTTTCCTGACTCTGACCACAAATGGCACATTTATGCTTTGATACAATCTTTTGCGCTACCACGACCTTTTTCTTGTACTCATGCTGTCTTTTCAGCTGAGTCGGTGTACGGAATGACCTTCTGGTAGTAATAAAGAAAATCAAAAAGCTCAAAAAGGAGGATAAGATTCCCATACTGATTGCCAGATTCACCATACCGGCAACATTGTTTGGCATCGTCAAAAATGCCACAAAGCTGGTCAAAAATTCGTATCCTAAAATAATAGCATAAATGATACCCATTACTTTAACCTTGAGCGGAATCACAAACATCAAAAGTACCTGCATATCCGGGAAGGTCGCTGCAAACGCTAAAAAGATGGACATACATACATGATAGGTACTAAAGTTGGTCGAGCAAAATGCAAAGAAAGAATTAACATCCGCCATACCATATGCCTGTGCGATCAAATTGATATCTGCTCCTGCCAGTGCATAAGCCAGACCTAAAAATACGAGGGATCCGATAACTGTAAAAAGGAGTCCTGAGAAAATATATACATTGTATCGAAAGGTTCCCCAGGTTCTTTCCAGCGTACGTCCGATGGAATAATAAAAATATAAAGTAATCAATGTAAACAAATCCAGTGATGACGGCGGTACGATAATCCAGGTGAAAATTCTCCATACCTGACCATGCACGATGGCATACGGGTTCAGGCTCAAATAATCCATAAAGTTTGAATTTGAACCAAAGTCCATAATCTGAAGTACATATCCGAATCCATAGCAAATAATTAAATACAGAGTCAGATTTGCAATCGCATATTTGCCAAATTTACGTTCCAATTTATTAAGCCAAGTCATACTATTATCTCTTTTCTTTTCCCTTTTTTGAATGAATGAATCAATAATCATACGAAGTTATTTTATCATGCATGCCCGCATAAGTAAACCGAAAAGGCAATACACTTTTGTATTTTTTCATGCATTATGAACAAATAATCGTTCTATCTTTTATGAAATTTTAATATTTATAAGAAAATTCAAAATTGAACTTTTAATTTTGTTGTCGTATAATTGGTTTTGATGTCTAAAATTATTTTTTAATTTAGAAAGGTCTGAAAAAAATATGAGCAGCGAGTTGTATACACTAGGAATTGACATCGGTTCTACTACTGTTAAAATAGCGATTCTCGATTCCAACAATCAACTGATTTTTTCTGAATATAAAAGACACTTTGCAAACATCAAAGAAACTCTTTGTGATTTGATCAAGGATGCATATCGTGAGCATGGCGAAATGAAAGTCTCTCCTATGATTACAGGTTCCGGCGGTCTGGCTCTGGCCAACTGTATAAACGTACCTTTTACTCAGGAGGTTATTGCCGTTTCTACTGCCCTCAAGCAGGAAGCTCCTACTACAGACGTGGCTATCGAGCTCGGCGGTGAGGATGCCAAGATTATCTATTTTGAAGGCGGAAATGTAGAACAGCGTATGAACGGAATTTGTGCCGGCGGTACCGGTTCGTTCATCGACCAGATGGCTTCTCTTCTCATGACAGATGCCACAGGACTCAATGAATATGCCAAAAACTACCAGTCCTTATATACCATCGCTGCCAGATGCGGAGTTTTTGCTAAAACAGACATTCAGCCACTGATCAACGACGGAGCGACCAAAGAAGACTTATCCGCTTCTATTTTCCAAGCAGTAGTAAACCAGACAATTTCCGGTCTGGCCTGCGGAAAACCGATTCGCGGACACGTCGCATTCCTCGGAGGACCACTCCACTTTTTATCAGAGCTCAAACAGGCCTTTATTCGTACATTAAAATTAGATGATGAACATATTATTGCACCGGAGCACTCACATTTATTCGCTGCAATCGGTTCTGCTTTAAATGCAGACAAAAATGTCACTTTTGAAATATTCGAAATGATTGAAACCCTTTCTCAGGAAATCAAAATTGACTTTGAAGTAGAAAGATTATCTCCACTCTTTGCCACTCAGACAGAATATGAGCTGTTTACCACCAGACACGGTTCTCACAGAGTGAAAAAGGGAGATTTAGAAAAATATACAGGAAATTGTTATTTGGGTATTGATGCCGGTTCTACTACGACCAAGGTTGCCCTTATTGCAGAAGACGGAAAACTGTTATACTCCTTCTATTCCGGCAATAACGGAAGTCCTCTAAAGACCGCCATCAGTGCTTTTCAGGATATCTATTCCAAGCTGCCAAAGGGAGCCAGGATTACCCATGCCTGCTCGACAGGTTATGGCGAGGCCCTGATGAAAGCAGCCTTTTTACTCGACGAAGGTGAAGTAGAAACAGTCGCTCACTACTATGCTGCTGCTTTCTTTGCACCGGACGTTGACTGTATCCTCGACATCGGTGGTCAGGATATGAAATGTATCAAGATTAAAAACGGTACCGTTGACAGTGTTCAGCTCAATGAAGCCTGTTCATCCGGATGCGGTTCCTTTATTGAAACCTTTGCAAAATCTCTCAATTACAGCGTAGAGGACTTTGCCAAGGAAGCTTTATATGCCGCTCATCCGATTGATTTAGGTACTCGTTGTACCGTATTTATGAATTCCAAGGTAAAACAGGCTCAAAAGGAAGGCGCCAGCGTTGCTGATATCTCTGCAGGTTTGGCTTATTCCGTTATCAAGAATGCCTTATTCAAGGTAATCAAGGTTTCGAGTGCTTTAGAACTGGGTAAAAAAATCGTAGTACAGGGCGGAACCTTTTATAATGATGCGGTCCTCAGAAGCTTTGAAAAAATCGCAGCCTGTGAAGCAGTCAGACCTGATATCGCAGGTATCATGGGTGCCTTTGGTGCTGCTCTCATTGCCAAGGAACGTTTCCATGAAAAAGAAGCTGCTATGGAAAAAGAGGATAAATTCCTCGAAGAAGACGAATATACTACTATGCTGGGTATTGATCAGATCAACGCTCTCGAGTTTACAACCCGTATGGCAAAATGTCAGGGCTGTATCAACCACTGCCGTCTGACCATCAACCAGTTCTCCGGCGGCAGACAGTTTATTTCCGGTAACCGCTGCGAACGTGGTATCGGTAAAGAAAAGAATAAAAATCAGGTACCAAACCTGTTTGAATACAAGATGCACAGAATCTTTGACTACGAACCGCTCCCGATTGAAGAAGCCACTCGTGGTCAGGTCGGTATTCCGCGTGTCCTGAATATGTATGAAAACTATCCGTTCTGGTTCACCTTCTTTACAAAGCTCAAATACCGTGTCGTTTTATCACCGGTATCCACTCACAAAATCTATGAGCTTGGTATCGAATCTATTCCGAGTGAATCCGAATGCTATCCTGCCAAGTTAGCCCACGGTCACATTACCTGGCTGATCAAGCAGAACGTGCCATATATTTTCTATCCGGCACTCTTTTATGAACGCGACGAAGTAAAGAAATCCGGCAACCACTACAACTGCCCGATTGTTACTTCTTATTCCGAAAATATCAAAAACAACGTAGAGGAAATCGGTCAGGGTGATGTCCGCTTCCACAATCCGTTCCTTTCCTTTAAGAGCGTAGAAACCATTCGTTTGGCTCTCAGAAAGGAATTCCCTGATATTCCTGCCATGGAACTGAATCAGGCGATTGAACTGGCATGGGAAGAAATGGAAAATGCCCGCGAGGATATGAAAAAGAAAGGTGAAGAAACCATTGCTTACCTGAATGAAACCGGAAAACACGGTATTGTTTTAGCCGGCAGACCTTATCATATCGACCCGGAAATCAACCATGGTATTCCGGAACTGATCAACTCTTATGATATCGCAGTACTGACAGAGGACAGCGTCTCTCATCTCGGATGGCCGGAGCGTCCGCTCATCGTATCCGATCAGTGGATGTACCACTCCAGACTGTATGCTGCAGCCAGCTATGTCAGAACGGTAGACAATTTAGATCTCATCCAGCTCAACTCCTTTGGTTGTGGTCTCGATGCCGTTACTACCGATCAGGTAAATGATATTTTAACAGGCAGCGATAAAATCTATACTTGCCTTAAGATTGATGAAGTTAATAACCTGGGTGCTGCCCGTATTCGTGTTCGCTCACTCCTGGCAGCCCTGCGTGTAAAGAAACAGAAAAATGAAGAACGCGTGGTTCACTCATGTGCTCATAACAGAGTCGTATTTACTGAGGAAATGAGAAAAGAATATACCATCCTCTGCCCTCAGATGTCACCGTTCCACTTTAATATTTGTGAGGCTGCCTTTAGAGCCAAAGGCTACAACCTCGAGGTGCTCCCAACCGATAACCGCCATGCGGTGGATACAGGACTCAAATATGTAAATAATGATGCCTGCTATCCGTCCCTTATCGTAGTCGGACAGATTATGGATGCACTCCTGAGCGGTAAGTACGATTTAAACAAAACCGCAGTCGTAATGTCTCAGACCGGAGGCGGATGCCGTGCTACCAACTATGTAGGCTTTATCCGCAGAGCTTTAGACAAGGCAAACCTGTCTCATATTCCTGTTATCAGTGTCAACCTGTCTTCGGGCCTTGAATCCAATCCGGGATTCAAACTCGATACCAGACTTATGCTCCGTTTATGCTATGGTGCTGTATTTGGTGATATCATCATGCGATGCGTATATCGTATGAGACCATACGAGCTGACCGAGGGACAGACCAACGAACTGTGTGATAAATGGACCAAACAGTGCCGTGAATTTGTCAGTCGAAAGCACACATCCTTTACGACCTTTAACAAGATGTGCCGTCAGATGATTCGAGAATTTGACAATATTCCGATCAATGAAACCAGAAAACCTCGCGTAGGTATCGTAGGTGAGATTTTAGTTAAGTTCCTGCCTGCAGCTAATAACCATTTGGCAGAGCTTTTAGAGGCAGAAGGCGCAGAGGCTGTATGTCCTAACTTTCTCGATTTCTTGCTATAGTGTTTCTACAACCAGATTTACAAAGCAGAGCATCTCGGTACTTCTAAAAAAACAGCCAAGGTCTGCAAGCTCGGTATCACCGGTATTAACTTTGTCAGAGGTGCTTACTCAAAAGCATGCAAAAAATCAGCGCACTTTGATGCGCCGGCAAATATATATGATTTAGTTGAATATGCTCAGGATATTGTTTCGATCGGTAACCAGACCGGTGAAGGATGGTTCTTA
>JAZUKG010000165.1:0-6613 GCA_045643145.1 Lachnospiraceae bacterium
AAATACTTCTTTGCAAAACACTGCATTTTGTGGAAATCTTTCTCTGTCTCCATATTTTGATTCATTTCTGTCCTCTACCGTGATATCCGAATCCTTAATTCGGAAAATATCCTGATAGTCATTTTCTCTTTTTTCTCTTAAAATCAATTTTTGCCCAGGACCCATTTCAAATCGAAAAATTATCCCTGAGGCATCAATTTCCTCTCCGATTTTTATGGGCAGCGGTTCAACAAAGCGCATGATTGGATTCGCCACATCACACCACCAAAGATTTCCATCGCAATCTCCAACTTGAAGAATTACATGAAAATTCAAATCTTCCGCCGGGCGTGAACACATCACCGTCGAGTAGTATTTTACTTCAAAACCAAGCATTTTCAAGAATTCTCCAAACAATGGATTCATATCAAGGCATACACCGCCTCTTTTTTTGATAATCACTTCCTCAAACTGAGTTTCAAAATCCGCGGATTTAATATTTCCGGTCAGATAATCTTTGTTTTCATATGGAATCATCATCACATGGCGCATATGGAGCGACCTTAGTGTCGAAGAATCAGCTGTCACATGCTCTTGCGGCTTCACGCTCAGCCGTTCAAAATACTTCTGCATGATTATCTCATTATTCATAACAAAAAATCTTCCTCTACATCAAACTCACTATCATACTTGAAATCCAAACAGTACTCAAAGCATCCGTTATCCTGCTTTGAAGTACTTATTCTATCAGCATACTTCGTTACTATTCTTTCGCTTATTGCCACTATTTCATTATCCTGGGCATCATGAAACGGTACGCCCGGATTATCATCGATGTACTTCATTCTAACGAATTCGCGAAACAGCAAACAATCAATCCTAAGTTTTCCGCTTCCGATATAATTAACGTCTGTCCTGTTGTCAAGAATTTCTTCAATACAAAGTTCTATTCTTCGTATTTTAACATCGTCAAATCCAAAATTTGACAAAATATCTCGAATCATCTTAACCGTTGGTGCGATAATGTTTCGTCGCCTCATGGTTTCAAAAGAAAACACCTTGATTCCTTCCAAAATATCCGTCTCTATTTTCTTTGCATCAAGCCGTCTGAGCATCATTTTCAGTAATGTGCAGGCATCCGTTTTTCCGTTGGCCATCAACGGGAAGTCATCAAAAAAGAAAAAATTAACAGGCATCCTAAACCTTGATATTTTGTCTGATAACGCATTTCTCAATTGGCTCTCATCCATGTTAAACGCAGGCGTAACTGTCAAGCATGCCTGAACATTTTCCCCATACAGCTCATCCGGTGCTCCAAATACTTTTACGTCACGGACTCCGGGAATTGCACTAATCTCAGATGCAATCTCTGAAGGAATAATATTCTCTCCACCTTTAATTATGATTTCTTTACTTCTTCCGGAAAGATGCAGATATCCATCACTGTCAAGAAATCCTACATCTCCCGTATGCAGATATCCATTATCATCTATAGCTTGAAGGTCTTTGGATACTTTATAGTAACCAAGCATAATAAAGCCATTGTCCTTAAGTGTCACTTCACCTATTTCCCCACATGCACAGGGTTTTTGATCAGAATTCAATATTACAACCTCTCTGTGAGGAAGTGGTTTCCCGACAGTATGAACCCTCTTGTCCACGCTGTCCGTCACATTCGTCATCGCTATGCATGTATCCGACTCTGTTTGGCCGTAACTGTTTAATAGAACAGCATTAGTGAACATCTTCTCAACACGTTCAAGCTGCGTTGGATGAAGTGGAGCCCCTCCGGCATAAATTCTTTTAACAAAAGGATACCCCTTATTGGGGAAGCTGTCGTCTTCCATCGTTCTGACAATAACCGTCATGACTGCAGTTAAAGCATCCGGCTCATACTTACCGATAAATTCATTAATCTGCTTACTCGCAAATTTTTCGGGTAAAATCAATTTTCCGCCGTACAGAATATGTGATATGGCAATTCCCAATCCAAAAATATGAAACAGAGGTACTGCCATGCAAACAGACTCCTCTTTCATTTCCGGAATCGCCTGCATATACGCATCCACTCCTGTTAAGTTACTCTTCTGTGACAGGATTCCACCTTTGGGAGTCCCCGTGGACCCTGAAGTAAAAACAACAAAAGCCGGAGCAGCATATCTATCCGTTTCAAAAGACTTTTCACTAAAAACTTGCGACTTAGCAAAAGAAATGGTTCTAATATCCTTTCTCTTTTCATCACACGGTTGAATTCTTTGTGGTGATTGCAAATTCTTTTCCAGTTCACCGTAATTGCCATAGAAAAACACCGATGAATCCATCCCGCTCATCAAATTCATAATCTCTCTCTCAGGAAGAGAATAATTCATAAGAATTGCCACCGCACCATAGCAAACTATTCCAAAAAATGCTTTCAACCATTCACAGGAATTATAAGCACAAAGCACCACCCTATCACCGGGCTTCACTCCCATGTTTGCAAGGATCTGCTCATACCCGTCAACAGCAGTTAACAAATCAGAGTACGTAAGTGACTCTTTCCCATCACATGCCACCACTCTGTCACCGTATTTTTCTTTAGCATCAACCAAACGATTATAATATCCGTTCATCTCATCGTCCTCTCATCCTCATAGTACATAATACTACACCTATACGCTTTTCTCCTGATTCAATCGTGTGGAATTTACGAAGAAATTTTTCTTTTGTACAAGGTGTATGGAAACCGTAAACCGAAAAGGGCATAGATGCCTTCAAGCTCGCTGTCATCCACAGTACGGACTATTTTTTCAGATTCATTCTTCTCACAGTAAAGCCGGCCTCTCAAGAGTCGGTATCCGTCCGAAGTGCGGATATGGAACAATTCTTCATGTGTGAATGGGATGTCGGGATTCATGGCAACCAGCTTAAAATATGTCAATTCACGGAGTGATGCAGGTTTTTCCCAAAATGCATAATTGGCAACCCACTCGCCTTTCAGTTGAACGTAAAGCATCCAGCTTCCATCGTCTCTTCTTTTAAACATATATGCCTCGTTTCCGGGGTATTGAATCAGCCCATCCACAAGCCTCAGCGGCTTCAACGCCCCGGAAAAAGAATCGCCGACATCGGAAAGCCACATCTTGCCGTCGCAGTCCTTCACTATCAGACCCGAATGACGATACTCCGTGTTTTCCATGTGAGTACGATAATGATCCGCCATCACCGGGTACGCTTCATATCCCAGAGAATTCAGTACCTCTCCAAGAAGTGTATTAAGTTCATAGCATATTCCGCCTCGTCTGTTCGTAACAATCTTCTCAAAGATTCCATCCAATGTAATATCTTCTTTTTCAAGATTCAGATAGTCAATATTCTCATAAGGAATATGAGTTACTTGTGCACGATATATCTGCTCGAGGAATCTTCCATCCGATGAATCATATTCTGACATTGCAAGGCCTATCCGGTCAAAATACTGTTTTACCCTTGTCTCATCCATTTTGCATTCTCCCGATGTTTTTTCATTTTTCTACCCTTTCTTTCAGTTTCTCTATAGCTTTCACATAGCATCCATAAAATTTTTGAATCGCATTTTCTGAGTACACGCCCTCCGGATAGGTACAGTAAAAACCTAGTCTATCGGAGCCCGGCTGTCCGACGATTCCCGCAATAATCAGGCAATTGGGCTGATTTTTCGTTTTCGGACAAAGATACACCTCATTGCAAAGTTTTGCAAAAAGACCAATGTTCATAGTCCCATTGCGATAGTTGAACATCACTGTGTTCACGAGAAGTTCTTTATTATCAAGGATGGAAGGATAGTCACAATGCGCAGTTCCAAATTCAAACTGTTCCTTGACATCATTCATCATTTCTTCCGGATTTCTTCCGTCACGGCAGTTTAATAGAATTGGTACCGGTGTAACATAGCAGTTTACAGAGTTCTTTTTCAGGCTATCATCTCTTCCGTGATAATTGGAATATATCATCGCACAATCTTCTCCGTTCATGTCAGCAACAGCCATGACACAAGCGGTAAGAAACATTCGGTTTGAATCTTTTTCTGACCTGCAAAAAGCATCCGGTACATAAAATATTCCGGTTCCGGTCTCTTTTCCCTGAAGATCCGGCTTTAATATTCCCTTTTTGTAGAACTCTTCCTTTTCCCTGATTGCCTCTATATACTCATGTACCTTTTTTGCAGATTCCTCTTTCCGTGAAGCTTTTTTCTCTTCAAGTTCAAGATAGAGAAAATCCGTAGGTAACACGGCATCCTCATCAAAATAGCATTCCGCCACCTCACTCACAAAAACTGAGGAAGACATTTCATCGGCAATCAAATGATGAAAGTCAAAAAAGAAATAGTTTCGAGACGGTGTAACAATAATTCTGCAGCGATAAAGCCTTCCACCGAAGGGATCCATTGCGTCCGTTAGCTTATCTTTCTTTTCGGCAAATTCTTCATCTGTCATGTGAATAATATTAACCGATTCAAAAAGGCTTTTATTATAATACTGACGAACACACCCCTTTTCATCCCGTCGAAATTCGGAAAGGAAAGCCGGGTGAACCAGAATTACTTTTTCTGCCGCTTCTTTCAATTTATTCAGATTGACTTCAGGTCGAAGACCAAAAATCATAGCAACATGATATGTGATAATATCCGGAGCTTTTTGGTTTACTGCCATCTCCAGTTGAAATAACTGTCCGGCGGAAAGTTCTGCCGGAGCCATCAATGCTTTTTCATTTTCCAAAAGAAGTTCTTCCGTGGATTTTCTTTTACTTTCTCCAAACCGCACGGCAAGCATCTTTGCCGTGCGGCATTCATGAAGGGCGTTCACTGTAATGAAATAGCCCTCTTCTGCACAGGCTGTAATCATTCGAATTGCCGTTAATGAGTCGCCGCCAATCAAAAAGAAATCCTCATCTGTCCCTACCTTCTCAAGACCTAAAGTCTCCGCCATTATCCTGCAGAATACAGTTTCTGTTTCATTTTCAGGTTTTACATAGTTACTGCGAAATTCACTGGCATCCGGCATTGGCAACATTTTTCTGGAAAGTTTTCCATTGGCATTCAGCGGGAAGCTAGAAAGCGACACATAATATGTTGGAATCATATATTCCGGAAGAAACTTTGATAAAATTCTACCCGCTTGTGCAGGATTCTGCAACACAGGCATTTTTTCACTGTCAAGATAATAAAGCACCACAAAAGAACGAGCTTTCGTAGTGAACGCTTTAGCCACCGGATGCTCAACGCCGAATACTTTTCTGACAACAAGCTCTATTTCCATCGGTTCTACACGATTTCCATTGATTTTTACCATGTCATCCATGCGTCCGCGAATCACAAGATTTCCGTTATCATCGCAGTATCCCAAATCTCTCGAGTGGAAAATGCCGTATTCAGTCACTTCCTCATTCAACTTTGGAAGATGCAGATATCCCCTAAAATACGGATTGTCAAAACAAATTTCACCTGTTTCTCCCCGCTGAACACAGTTACCGTCCTCATCAAGGATTTGAATACGAAGGCCAAAATTATTTTTCCCGACAACCGCCCGATCATAGACTTTGTCCAAAAGAAAAGAGGATACCATAAAGCATGTTTCACTCATGCCATAATATGCATAAGTCTCTATGCCTTCCTCATATATCCCTGTTGCCGGCTCACCAGCTGCAATAATCTTACGGATATCATGATAACTTCCCCGGTAGGTTCTAAGAAAAGATGGTGACAGATATATTTGTGTGATGTGTTCCGCCTCAAGGAATTTCTCAAAATTTACAAGGTTTTTCACTAGGTCATATGACATTATATATATTGAATCTGCCGCATAAAGCCTCGGAAGCGGAAGAACAAATGCTGCTGCAAAATTGAACGGAAAAATCATTCCGAAATTTTCCGGACTCTCTTCATGGATATTCGGTACATCCGCATACCAGCTATCCAGACATACATCCAATTTCCCATACTCATGAATCATTGTCTTGGGTTTTCCGGTCGTACCTGATGTACTGAATGAAACACATGCATCATGCGGATTGGTTTGTTCATACCCCGAAAGAGGCGGATGATTCATTGCCTCTTCATAGGCCGAAAGATTCAACGTGAATTTTACATTCAAATCATCGCAAATCATGCGGATTCTTTCTTCCGGATAAGTATCTTCCATAAAAATGAAAGCTGCCCCTGCCCGAAGCACGCCGAGCATAGCCGCAAACATCTTCGGACTGCGTGGAAGGAGCAACATGATGAAATCCTCCCGGCCGAGCCCTTTCTCTTTGCAGGCACCATAAATTCTGCCGGACTGTTCCCAAAGATTGGAATAAGTCATCGGCTCTTCACAAAAGTCCAGTGCCGCAGCAATTCTGTCCGGATATTTTTCAGCATTTTGTTTGATTTTTTCTACAAAATAAGTATCCATATCTATCTCCCGGAAGTTCTTTCCTGTTTATTTTCTTTTTCATCGGTGAGGAACAGAACAGTTTTGACAAATTTTTTCCCGAAATGTTCAACCATTCCCTGCGTATACATTTCCCTCGGATAGTTGCAATAAAAGTCCAACCTATCTGAATCTTCACGGTTGAGAACACCGATATTGAACAGGCAGTTCGGCTGATTGGGGTCCCGCCTCATCATAGAAACAAA
>JAZUKG010000166.1:0-10855 GCA_045643145.1 Lachnospiraceae bacterium
TCTGCTGCATTTTGGATAAAGCCCATTTCATCTCTGAGCCACTGAACACAGGCTCCGGCAACAAAGATAGAACCCTCCAAAGCATAATTCACTTTTCCGTCAAGTCCCCATGCAATGGTGGTAACGAGTCCATGCTCAGAAGCAATCGGAGTCTTACCTGTATTCATCAACAAAAAGCAACCGGTTCCGTAGGTATTTTTCGCATTCCCGGATTCAAAGCATCCCTGTCCAAAAAGAGCTGCCTGCTGGTCTCCTGCGGCTCCCGCAATCGGAATCTCTCCTCCGAGCAGTGTCGCCTGACTCACACCATAGACTTCACTGCTGGGGCGCACCTTGGGCAGCATTTCCTGCGGAATATCTAAAAGATTTAAAATCTCCTCATCCCAGGATAAAGTATGTATATTAAACATCATAGTTCTGGAAGCATTGGAATAATCTGTGACATGTACCTTGCCTCCGGTCAGTTTCCAAATTAAAAAGGTTTCTACCGTACCAAATAAAAGTTCACCTTTCATAGCACGTTCTCTGGCTCCGTCAACATGATCCAAAATCCATTTCACCTTTGTTGCCGAAAAATACGGGTCGATGATCAGGCCGGTTTTCTGTCTGATTTTTTCTTCCATTCCCGGCATTTCTTTTAATTCATCGCAGTACTTTGCCGTTCTTCTGCACTGCCAAACAATAGCATGATATATCGGCTTTCCGGTATCCTTTTCCCATACAATGGTAGTTTCTCTTTGATTGGTAATTCCGATTGCGGCGATTTCCTCGGCACTTATCCCAATCTTTGACATTGCTTCTACACATACCCCCAGCTGCGTAGACCAGATTTCATTTGCATCATGTTCTACATATCCCGGCTTTGGAAAAATCTGTGTAAATTCCTTTTGTGCGATACTGGCGATCTCGCCTGTTTTATTAAAAATAATACAGCGGTTACTGGTAGTTCCCGCATCAATTGCCATAATATATGGTTTCATACCTTCTCCCATTCCTTGCCTCGATTGTTTATATTCCATCTGTTTTGTGATTACCTAAAGTTGTCCTCATGGTCAGTTCGTTTCTGACGACTCTGACAATCCCCTCTGCAAAATGCAGCATCCGGACAGCCCATACAGGCTTTTCCGTTTTTCTTTGCCTTGACAATAGAAGACACTGCCAGAATAATACCGACTGCAATTATGATAACAATTAAAATAGTTGCCATTTGCTAACTTCTCCTATCGTTTACTCCGGATTCTTTTTCTCATAATATTCATGCACCAGACTTCTGTATCCCATATCCTTCATGGTTTCATATTTAACCGAAAAACGTCCTTTTGTTCTCTTTTCTGTCAGTATATAGCGAATACAATCCTGCATATATGCATCCACGACCTTTAGACTCTCCGATGTATTGATAATCGGAAAATACCATCTGGCCCAAGTGATATCACTACTGTCTCTTCCTTCAAACAGTTTTTGATTAAAAGCTCTGATAAATGCTTTTGCAGCGCGTTCATTACTCACGCCCTTCTTATTCTTCCACCTGAGGAGCGCTCTGGCTTTTCTTCGCATTTTTTGTTTGATTTTCAAAAGTGAAATTGCAGAAATATCTATACATCCCTGCTGATATCGAATTCCCAGAAAAACCCATTCTTCTCCGGGCTTGAAATAGTTTTCCTTATCTGCATTGATTATGAGATGTCTTTTATTTACTTCTTCATGCAGATAATCCACTGCCTCTTTTAACTCCTGCTCTGTTTTGGCAAATAATAAAATATCATCCGAATAGCGCGCATACAAAATATTACTCTGGTAAAAATGATGGTCTATATCGCATAAATACACATTTGCCAGAAAGGCTGCCAAAGGACTTCCTGCCATAATGCCCTTTTGTTTATCAATGCAAATCTCCCCGTTTTCTATTACATAAGGATTTGTCAAAACTCGTTTGATAAATTCATAGATTTCCAAATCTTTGGCCAGTATCTTTTTTAGCCCCGGCAAAAGAATGCTGACATCTACGGAATTAAAGTAATTACTGATATCTACCTTGTATCCGTATCTTTTATCTGTTTTTCCTTTGCTCGTAAAATAATCAATCGCGTTTTTCACACTTAAACTTTTTCGAAAGGAGTATAAATTCGGCGAAAACACACCGTCATATTTACGTAGCAAAAGATAGGTCAAAAGCTTAAGTACATACCCTTCTTCCTCCGGATAAATATATACAATACGCTTTTTATTTTTTTGAATCTTGTTGATTGCTTTTTTCTCCGGCAAAGCAAAATCTTCGCCTTTCTCCATTGCCATGACAATGTTTTTATATGCTTTTCGATTTATGTACTCTCTCAGCTTTTTAAGGTCTGCCGGATCAATATGCCCGTTCGAAACCTTATAATTTAAATATTCTTCCCAGCTTTCTTCCATTGAGAGTGCATCCAGTAAATTCGCTCCCATTCCATTCCCCTTTTATACGATGCATTTCCAAATAAATCCATATAAGCAAAAAAACTCAGGAAAGCATATAGCCCCCTGAGCGAAAAACAAGAGGAATCCTTTGAATCGCGATTCGCAACCGGACCGTACATAAAGCAATTACCTGCAAAATTATAAAACGCTCTATGCTTTGCCCACCACAGGTACACCATGTGCATCCTCTTTTTTTACTTTTTAATTCAAGTGCCGTAGCATTCTTATTATACGAAAGACGCACCTAAGAATCTACTCCATTTTTATCTAAAAATCATAGATTTCTAACCTGATTTCTAACATTTAAGACATCTGCCGGTGAAACGGACAATTCATCGATCCCCATATCCAGGAAACGTGCTGTTAAAGATATATCCGCTGCCATTTCGCCGCAGACACCAACCCATTTTCCATATTTGTGAGCTGCCTCTACTGTCATCTCCATTAGTTTAAATACTGCTTCATGTCTCGCATCACAATAGGTTTCCAATCTCGGATTTTGTCTGTCAAGCGCCAGTGTATACTGTGCCAGGTCATTGGTTCCGATACTAAAGAAATCCACATCCTGCGCCAGTTCTTCACTAATCAGGGCTGCTGCCGGAGTTTCTATCATAATTCCGATTGAAACCTGCTTGGAAAAATCTTTTCCCTCTAAAGTAAGCTCAGCCTTGACTTCTTCAATATAGGCTTTGACTCTGTTTACCTCCCAGTTTGCTGTAATCATCGGGAACATAATCGCCAGATTACCAAAGACTGAGGCTCGAAGCAGCGCTCGAAGCTGTGTCTTGAAAATGTCAGGTCTGTCCAGACTCAACCTGATACCTCTCTGACCCAGAGCCGGATTTTCTTCCTTTTCCATTTGAAAATATTCAATCTGCTTGTCAGCACCGATATCAAGTGTACGAATAATCACTCGTTTATCCTTCATGCTTTCCAGAATCTGCTTATAGGTTTCAAATTGTGTCTCTTCACTCGGATAATCCTGTCCGTCAAGATATAAAAATTCACTTCTGAAAAGCCCGATACCTCCGGCATCATTTAATTTAGCCGCATCCACTTCGGAAAGACTTCCTATGTTGGCTGCAATTTCAATTCGTCTGCCATCTGAAGTGACGTTCTCTTTGCCTTTTAAATGCATCAAAAGTTTCTTCTTCTTTTGATCTTCCTTTTGAATTTTTGTCAGCAAAGAAAGTGTGGCTTCATCCGGATCAATATATATTTTTCCGCTGTGACCATCCACAGCTGCCAGATGGCCTTCCAAACTTTCATTTAATGTATCGCCCACTCCGATAATCGCCGGAATATTCATGGACTTTGCCAAGATAGCTGTATGGGAATAAATCGAACCCTGCTGGGTTACAAACGCTAATATATTTGCTTTGTCCAGTGAAATGGTTTCACTCGGAACCAAATCATCTGCACATAAAATAAAATCTTCATCCTTTGGAAGACTCTGAATGGTCTCCTCTTTAAAATTTGCAATCAGTCTCGAAGAAACGTCCTTCATATCCGTGGCACGTTCCCTCATGTACTCATCATTCATAGCCTGAAACAGAGCTGTAAATCGGTCTGTCGTCAGTGCAACCGCATACTCTGCATTGACCATCTCTGCTTCCATAATCGCATGAATACCGGAAAGATATTCCTCATCCATTACCATCATTTGATGAATGGTAAAAATCTGCGCTTCTCTTTCGCCCAGTTCCAGTACTGCTTTTTCATACAAGTTTTGAAGCTGCGAAATCGTAATCTCACAAGCTTTTTTAAGGCGCTGCTTTTCTGCTTCCAGATCCTCTATGTTGGTTCGTATGACAGATGCTTTTTCTCTTTTATAAAATGCCAGTTTACCAATCGCAACGGCTCCAAAGACACCTTTACCTTCAATGATTTTCATAATTACCCCATACCTTTATACTCATTAGGGCTAAGCCGTGAATATAAGTATTATCTATACTTATAAATATACCTCAAAACCGTGTTTTCGCGCAAGAACCATGACGCAAAGATATCGAATATCTATGCGCCTGTCGGCTACTGATTTTCTGCGGACGGATTTGACGCAGCAAAAATATTATCACATATAAAATCTACGCATTGCTGTCTTTGTTCTTTTGGCAAAATATCTGCGCTTTCATCGCCCTTTTGTTCTCCGTATTCACCAAAGCCGGCATGATTTCCGCCCTCTATCTCCAAAAATTTGGCATCCTCCGGCATTAGGGATTTGGACTGTTCCAGCTTCTCCCTGTTAATCACACCATCCTTGCTCGCGCAAACGGACAATACCTTAAAGTTTTCTTTTTTTAACTCTTTGGTCGGATAGGAAGCAAAGAAAATGACTCCGTCCAGTTCCTCTATATATTTAGATGCATAGGAAGCGGCCACTACTCCTCCCAGAGAATGGCCTCCCAAATACCATTCGTCATATTGAAATTCGTCTCTGATTTTTCTTTCCGTGTCTCTGTCAAAAAATGCGATTCTTTCCGGTACCCTGACTAAAAAGCAGTCCATACCATTGTCGGCCAACTGCTTCATCAGCGGAGCATATGCGACGTGCTCAACCTTTGCGCCCGGATAAAATATCAGTGCCGTTTCACTTCCCGGGCCATCAAAAAAAAGCCCCCATTTCTCTTCGGAAACGGACACTGTCAGATCACTGTATAGAGCTTGTTTTGCCTGAGAATTTGCCGGATAATACATCGACAGATAGATTGCAAATGCTCCAAACAGAGCAAATAGAATACCTAATAGAATTGTGCCTGATTTCAATGTCTTTTTCATACGACACATTATACCACTATAACGCACAATATCGGATTCTATTTTGCCCCATTTCAAAGCTTTTTTTGCACATATATAGATAGAAATGAATTAGAAAATTTCTGCTACTTTTTTCAATTCTTCACGAATCCGGATGTGCTGAGGACATACCTGCTCACACTTTCCGCATTCGATACATTCGCCAGCCTTTTTCTTTCCGGCTCCTGTTACCGACCAGCCCTCCTGCTGTTTTGCCGCATCCAAATCTCCGTAAAGAGTATAGAAGTTCATAGACTTAAAGGATCCTGAAATACCGATGTTCATAGGACATACCTTTGCACAGTAATTGCAAAGTGTACACGGTACAACCGGAATCTTGGCCAGTTCATCCTGCGCTTCTTTTAACACTGCCTTTTGTACATCTGTAAGATTTGTAAAATCCTTCATATAAGAAAGATTGTCCTGCATCTGTTCTACATTGCTCATACCGGATAATACGGTAATAACGCCTTCTAAATCAGCTGCAAAACGCACTGCCCATGAAGCCACACTACTGTCCGGTTCTGCTTTCTTGAATACATCCTCTACTGTTTTTGGAGGATGGGCCAGCATACCACCCTTGACAGGCTCCATGATAATAATTTCCTTGCCATGCTTTCTGGCTACTTCGTAGCAGGCACGAGACTGAATATCAGGATTTTCCCAATCAGCGTAATTAATCTGAAGCTGAACAAATTCCATTTCCGGGTGTTTATTTAAAATCTCTTCTAACTCTTCCGGTGTAGAATGGAAAGAAAAGCCCATGTGCTTTACCTTTCCTGCTGCCTTCATCTCTGCGATCCAGCTCCATAAATCAAAATCATCAAAGAATTTGGTTCTTCCCTGACCTAAATTATGTAATAAATAAAAATCAAAATACCCTGCGCCGGTCTGCTTTAATGATGTTTCAAACTGAGCAATGGCTTCTTCTCTGGTTTTACAGTTAATCCATGCAGCATTTTTTGTTGCCAGCTGGAAGGATTCTCTCGGATAACGTTCTACCAAAGCCTGTCGAATCGCATCCTCACTTCCCTGATAAGCCCATGCTGTATCAAAATAGGTAAAACCTGCATCCATAAACATGTCTACCATGGTTTTGGTCTGTTCTACATCAATCACTTCCCCGTTTTTTGGAAGTCTCATTAACCCAAAGCCCAATTTTTTAATATTTTTTCCGAGTTCGCCCATACTTACCACTTCTCCTTATTTGTTCAATATTTGAAACTGCTTGTATGGACTATTATACGATAGTTTTATTTTTAATACAAAACATTTTTACAATTTTTTAATGCCACTTTTAAACATAATTTTAATATACTGTTCTATTTATTTTCAGAGCTTTCCAATATTTTTTCATAACATTTTTCTTCCTGCTCTTTTGTAAACTGCTGACAATTGATGGCTTCATCTGCAATACCTTCCGGGAAATTTTCTCTGATGGACTTCTCATACCTGCCACCGTCTTCAGCCTCCCAGTAATCAATCTCCATATCACCATCTTCTTTATATTTCATTTTGACCATAACCGGAACATGCGATGCACTCTTTTCTACAACCTTACCATTTACTACATCAGCATCCATATACATTGCCACTCCGTAGGTTGTAATATTGTTACCCTCTACTTCCGTTGCAAGCTCATAATAATCAGCTGCATTATATCTGCCTTCCATTTTGTTTGATATCTCAGAGAGAATTGCATCTTCTACTATCGTTTTTCTGGCAGCATCCTCTTCTTTATTCTTTCCTATTTTTTCTTTGACTTCAGTGCCGTAATTCCAGCTTTTGATTGGATTTTCATCTTTGTCCATAGTAGTAATGACAAGATACATATCGGAATCAGAATCATAATCAATATCCAGATAAACCTTTTCACCGGGTTTAAAATCACTGTTATCAGCATTTACCAAGCCGCCGCTTGAATTGGCGGTAGTAACATGAATCTGTCTGACACCCTCATCTTCTACTACAAAATAAGCCTGATTCTGATCCAGGATGAGGGGCCAATATTTGCTGTTTTCAGGTGTTGCATTGTCTACTGCTGCATTTGCAAGTGCTGCTTTCGACTGATTTGTAAGGAATCCGACTGCAACAAATACGCAAATCAGAACAGAAGCTACCATACCCCAAAATCCGGGCTTTTTATAAGACAATACATATTTAATTCTGGCCTTTACAGATACTTCGCCAAATGCCAGCGGACACGCTAAAATTCTTTGTCTGCTTACGCTTAAATTCAGTAAAGACTGAGAATATAAAACAGATTCTTCCTTGTTCATATCACAGATGACCTTTTCATCACATGCCAGCTCAATATCCTTGCAAAGTAAAATATAAGCGATCCAAACCAGCGGATTAAACCAGTGAAGCATCAATACCAAAAATCCCAATGGTTTCCATACGTGATCTTTTCTTTTTAAGTGCGCTTTTTCATGTGCTAATACATGCTCTTTTTCTTCGGCAGACAAATCTGAGGATACATAAATCTGAGGACGAATCACACCCAAAATGAATGGTGTTGCAATTCCATCACACATTTTTACGCCCGGTTCCAAAACTACCGATGCTTTTACCTTAAAATAAATGCGAAGATAACTAAACAAAGCATAGAATGCCAAAATCACAATTCCCACAGCCCATACGATAGTCGCTGCAAAAGCCAGAAGCTGTAACGGGTTGACAGAAGCATAAGGACTCGGACTAAAGCTTTTGCTCAAAACCGGATTTACCATCTGATTAATAGTGGAAACACCGGACTGAATCTGCGGATTTTTAGCCATAGTAATTTCCTGTGGTACAGGATTCGCAACTTTAATCAGGCTAAACGGACTCTCGATTTGAATCGGACAAAGCAGACGAATTGCTGCAATTCCCCACAGCATAACATTGATCCACTTGGGTGATTTTTTTAATATGACTCGTAAACAGATAACAGCAAGAATCAATAGACTTCCTGTTATGCTCATATTTAACACTTTAAAAAATAATGATTCCATAACACACTCTCCTTTACTGCTTCCTTCTTCTCTATTCTGTGGTTGAAGTCGCCTTCAATTCATACTATGATAAAGAAAAAGGAGATTATTATGCGTATTTATATTGATTTTGATGATGTCATTTGTGAAACAGCCAGAAGCTTTTGTGAGCTCGCCCTTTCCTTATTCCAAATAGAGAAGCCATATGAAGAAGTACGATTTTTCAATCTTCAAAAGGCTTTTGGTTTAGATGAAAAGCAGTACAAACTCCTGATGGCAGAAGGCCATACTCCGGAAACTCTTTCCTCATATACCGAAACCCCGGGGGCCTGCAAAACAATCAATGCATGGAAAAATACCGGACATGATGTAAAAATAATTACCGGTCGCCCATTTGACTGCTACGAAATCTCCAGACAATGGCTTGATCAGCATGGACTCGAGGAAATCCCTTTATTTCATGTAAATAAATATGGCCGCGAAACCTTCTATCAGGATAATGAATATAACCTGTCTTTGGAGGACATGTATCGCCTCGATTTTGATTTCGCTGTTGAGGACTCTCCTTCTGCTTTTGAACATTTATCACATTTTACACACTGCGAAGTTGCTGTGTTTGACAGACCTTGGAATCAGGATGCTTTTCTCGATAAAAACTATCACAGATGCCGAGGCTGGGATGAAATAGATGCTCTGCTTCAAAAAATGATGTAGGTCTTTGTTATATTTCTTTTTTCGCTGCGTCAATCATTTGCTGAATTTCACTTATCTCATCCTTTGAAAGTTTCTTTCGATGAGTAAAAGCCGCAAGAAACGCCGGAAGAGAACCTTCAAAGGTTTCCTCTACAAACTGTTCACTCTGAACAGCAAAGAATTCATCTTTGGTCAAAAGTGAGGTTACCTGTCCGTTTTCATTTTGAAAGATTCCTCTTTCACACAATCTTCTTAAAATGGTATAGGTTGTGGATTTATTCCAGTCAAGCTCTGCCTTGGCAAGCTTGGTCAGTTCACCGGAGGAAACTGGTTCATGATTCCAAATGATATCGGCAAAACGGGCTTCCACTACACCCAATTTTATTTCTCCCATAATACACTTCCTTTTTATTTTACTGGTTTACTACTTGTAAACTAACGTCAGTTTACTACCTGTAAACCACAGTGTCAATCCTGCAAATTCAATCTTTCGTATTTCTTAAGGATTCGTATTTCATAAGCCCTGCACCACAAGGCCGCGGTAAATATAAAAAATCCGAGACCTGGTAAAATTCCATGTCTCGGATTATTATATTCTTCTCTTATTATTTTGAATACTGATCAAAAAATTCAAGAATCAGATCATTTGTCTGAAAACCGGCATAGGATGCATCCGGCCAGGAATGTCTGCCGTCTGCAATTACCACAGACCAGACAAATTCATTATGTTTTTTTCCTGAATATTTTGTGCAGACAGATTTATCTGACAGTACTTCTTCTGTTTTATCTGAAAGCTGATTCGCACTTGCCCAGTAATCCATCACATCCTCAATAGCCGGAGCTTTTGAGGTCTTGTCAGAACCATTTGCCTTCATCGGAACAACATCATCCTTGGTCCCGTAGATTTCCAAAACACCAATACCTGCCTTCTCTTTTTTGCTTTTCCATACACTTTCCGGCATCATTCCGGCAACACTGGCTATCGCTGCAAAGGTTTCCGTCGCATCTACTGCCAGCCTTTGTGTCATAAACGCACCATTACTAAATCCTACGGCAAAGGTTCGTTTCGGATCGCCCTGATATTCCTTTTGAAGATAAACCGCTAATGCTTTTAAGAAAGCAACATCATCCTTGTCTGATTCATCAAGGCCAGAATTCCATCCTATATATCCTTTCGAATCCGGTGTGGATGTAACATATGCTACGATATATCCTTTTTCGCAGGCTGCTTTCTCAAAATGTGTCTGCGAGGCAAAGGATTCTGCAGTGTTTCCATACCCATGTAGCATAATGATAACTGGTCGGCTTTGTGCCTCTTCTTCCGGCAGAAATACATTGAATTTATGTTCCTGCTCCTGATACATACAGGAATATGCATTCGGACTTTTTATCTCTGTCACTTCTTCAATCGTATCTGGCTTTTTACAGCCGCAAATTCCGATTATCGCCAGAATACACAAAAGTGTCCCGACAAATTTCTTCATATACATCACCTTTCAACATGGAACCCATTAATAGCATTTGATACGGATGCTTCCCTTTTTACCGCTACCGTCAGTTGCATAAACTGTGATTTTAACAGTTCCTTTTTTCTTGGCTTTAACAACGCCTTTTTTACTAACTGTAGCAATCTTTTTATTACTACTTTTGTAAATGACTTTTTTACTGATATTTTTACTTGGAGTCAGTTTTACTTTAAGTTTTGTTTTCTTTTTCACCTTTAGCTTTTTCGCTCCGGTTACAGTCACTTTCTTGACCTGTTTTTTCATTACCTTAACAACAACTGATTTTTGTACTCCGTTTGCAGTGGCTATGGTAATCGTTGCCTTTCCGGCTTTCTTTGCAGTAATTTTGCCTGTATCTGATACCGTTGCAATCTCCGGATTACTGCTCGAATAAGTCACAGTAGTGGCATCATCTAAGGCAGGTTCTGACTG
>JAZUKG010000167.1:0-4235 GCA_045643145.1 Lachnospiraceae bacterium
CTCCGCAGACCGGGGATACCAGTGATATGTTCCTGTGGATTGCCCTCCTGCTTGTCAGCGGCGGCGCTCTTGTAGGAACCACGGTATATAGCAGAAAGAAAAAATACAATGCTAAGTAAGCATCTGTAAAATCTATGCAGAGCTTAGGGCGGTGGCGGCCTCTGACCGTCACCGCTCTTTACTGTTTCGGATAAACTTTCTGAACTCTCTGGGTGGTTATCGAGAACAGTAAACAAAATCGAATGTGAGGATAGTGCATATATGAGTAGTCATTTATCTGTTTGGTTCGAATAAAATAGTATCAGTATTTGGAAAGGAGTTGTGTCTTATGAAAACACAAGAAGAACCGAATCTCCTGAAAGAGGAAGTCGAAGCACTGAACAAAAAGCTACATGAGCTGACAAAGGAAGAACTGAAGCAGGTTAGTGGTGGATTAGGGACATCTTCTGGGAGAAAGAAAAAATATTACTGCGGAGAATGCGAATATGTTAAATGTACTTTTACAGAACGCACGATGCTTGAGCTGTTTCAAGATGAAGAGTGCCCACAATGTGGTGCAATGAATTCTTTTAAAGTGGGAGATGCTTAATATGTTGGCTGACAAGAAAAGAAGGAGGCTTGTACTGTCCCACTATGGCATAAATATCTTCTTACCATTGAGGAGGCTGCGGAGTATTTCGGAATATAGAAGAAATTAGGACGATGACCTCGGTGGCAAATATGCTGCCGGGGTTGTTTTTAGATAGAAAAAACACGGGTGTTATGCTATGATAAATGATATATTAGGTGGAGTGTTGCTCGGTGCTAAATTTTTAGGGCGAATGTGAGGAGAGATAAATGGAAAAGAAAACATCACTTTTTGATAATGGACTGATTTGGTTTGGCGCCGGAGTTTCTATTGCAGAGATTGTTACCGGTACTTACCTTGCGCCTCTCGGAATGGTAAAAGGTCTTCTGGCAATCATCATCGGTCATGTGATAGGATGCTTTATGTTGTTTTTAGCAGGTGTGATTGGAGGAAAACAAGGTCTTAGCTCCATGGAATCCGTTAAAAATAACTTTGGAAAAAAAGGAGGTCTCTTTTTTGCTTTCTTAAATGTCCTTCAGCTTATGGGCTGGACCGCTATCATGATTTACGACGGTGCCCTGGCAGCTGGAGGCATCTTTAATACAGGATACAGAATTTGGTGTCTGGTAATCGGCGTTCTTATAGTTTTGTGGCTCCTAGTAGGAATCACAAATTTGGGAAAATTAAATACCGTTGCCATATCAGCACTTTTGGTTCTGACGATTGTTCTTTGTGCAATCATTTTTGGGGGAAGAAAAACCGTTATGATCGTTCCAGATGAAAGTATAAGCTTTGGCGCGGCTTTGGAGCTTTCCATTGCCATGCCTCTATCTTGGCTTCCTTTAATTAGTGACTATACAAGAGAAGCAAAGGAGCCAGTGAAGGCATCACTCGTCAGCGCTGTCGTATACGGAATTGTAAGTTGCTGGATGTATTTGATTGGTATGGGCGCAGCAATTTATACGGGAGAGTATGATATTTCCTTAGTTCTGATTCAGGCAGGTTTTGGAGTTGTAGGTCTTATGATTATCGTATTTTCAACAGTAACCACAACTTTTTTGGATGCCTGGTCAGCGGGAATCTCAAATGAGGCAATCTTTCAAAAAATAAAAGGGAAATATGTTGCTATTTTGGTTACGGTGATTGGTATTATTGGTGCTGTGATTTTTCCTATGGACGATATGACGGACTTTTTATATCTAATTGGCTCTGTATTCGCACCTATGAATGCAATTCAGATTGCAGATTACTTTCTTCTTAAATCGTCTTTATCTCAAAAGGGATTTAATGTGAAAAACATCATAATCTGGGTGATTGGTTTTGTTTTATACCGTTTTCTGATGAACTATGATATTGTCATTGGTAATACGGTTCCAGACATGGTTACTGTTGTGGCAATATGTGTTCTGGTGGAAAAGTGTAAAGTGAAAGTTTCAGAATGAACAGGAAAAGCAGGAGAAGGTGATAATGTAACAGAAGAAATCTGTAATTATTATCGTGAAAGAGCGAGATACAGTAAAATTGGGTTAATTATTACAGAGCATAGTTATATTCATATGCAGGGAAAAGCACATCCTGGCCAGGTCTCTATTGCGATGGATGAGATTATTCCTGGATTTCAGAAATTAACTAACTGTGTACATGGAGAGGGGGGTAGAATTATTGCTCAGATTAGCCATGCTGGAACAGCATCTATGTCAAAGTTTACGGGTCAGGCACCTGTAGGACCAAGCACGGTGTATCATCCTAAGCAAAAAGAAGAACTGCCTGAAGGAATGATGAATATGGCATACAGTCTGTAGAGAACAGAACACGATTCCACTGTGTTGTGATCCGTGCAGTACGAGAAATAGTTGGAGACGAATTTGTGATTGTCATTCGTCTTGGCGGTTGTGATTATGAGACCGACGGAAGTACAGTCGAGGATTGTGTAGAAGCATGTAAAATATTTGAGAAGAATGGTGTTGATCTAATTCACATTACTGGTGGAATGAATGGATTTGTTCGCCCAGGTCATACAGAAGCCGGATGTTTTTATGTTATGAAGCATTTGTTCTCAGTAATCGGATATGATACTATTGTTTCATTCTCCTAAGTCTTCTTAACCATGAACTCATAGACTCCTCTAACCGTTATCCTTTTAATTGTTAACTTGTCTGATATTTCCTGTTTGTAGTCATCAAGTTTACTGCCTTTGTTTCTGGTAGAGGGCTTGCCCTCATAGCCTTCATGATATTTTTAACTGTACGCCAGTCCATTCCATACTTTCTACCAAGGGCAGCATAGTTTGACTTTATTCCAAGATTATCCATGACTGCCAGTTCTCCTTTTAGATTATTCATATATGCCTCACCTCCACTTGGTAGTAATTACCCGACATCTTTACTACGATTTTACTACTACACACGGCTGTGAAATGCTAATATTTGTAAAGATATGCCAATTATGTAGTTTACACTTGAAAAAATCGAATACCCGGAAAACCTGATAAAACCACACATTTCTCGGCATATCTTGGCAATTTGCGCGAAGTAATGAGGAAAGTGCCTATTATGCTTGCATAAATGGGCATTTGACGAATGCCGCTTCATCGAGCGACAGCGAGATAGAAGGGGGAACAGAAATATGAGTAATATTTATGAGATTCCATATTGGAACAAATATACATTATCAATTGAAGAGGCTGCAGGTTATTTCAGAATTGGAGAGTGTAAGCTTCGTAAGATTATAACGGAGAATCCTACAGCAGATTTTATACTCTGGAATGGTAATCGTATGCAGATTAAGAGAAAGAAATTTGAAGAATTTATTGATAGGCAGAGTGTAATCTAAGGATTGGTGGGGATTGGACTAACAGTCCAATGACGTGGCTCTTGACAGAGATTATAATATATCCATTACAGAAATTATTCTGCCATGAAAAATTCTTAAAGAACGGAGGGATATCATGAGCACTTTGTTTGACGATTTAAAGCAAGGACTTGAAGAGGCTATTGCCTATGAACAGGCTTTTTCAGATTTACAACCTCAACGTGAGATTATGAAAATATTACAGAACTATCGATTATCAAAAAATCTGACACAGGAACAATTTGCAGAGAAATCAGGAATTCCTCTTTCTGATATTAAGATGTTGGAATCTGCAACTGTCGATTCGAGCCTGGATTTGCTAAAAAGGTTGGCAGATAGCATGGAAATGGAATTAAGGATTAGTATGGTTCCTGTAGATATGTGACGGTTACATTGACTTTTTTAAAAAATGATATTATACTAAAGCTAGGAAAAAAAAAAAAAAATACCGAGGTTTAGTGAAATGTTTTTTTCATATGCAGATTGTATTACAAAATATGGAAATGCTTATCAATTGAATAAAGCTTTGGAAGATGGCTTGGTATTTAAGCTTGAAGATGGCATTTATTCTGATTCGGAATATGAATCAGAAGTCGCTATTATCTCTAAAAAATATCCGGATGGAATTTTTACAGGAGAGTTTGCTTTTTATGTTCATGGACTAACCGATTTGATACCGGAAAAGTATGCATTAGCTACAAAGGCAAAAGCAACGCCTCTTGTGGATGGTCGAATAGAGCAGATTTATACCAGAGATGATCTTTTGAACATTGGAGTTATCCAGATGGAAGTAGATGGAGCTACGATTCCTATTTAT
>JAZUKG010000168.1:0-3857 GCA_045643145.1 Lachnospiraceae bacterium
GCTTTCTTTAATTTTTCAATATGTTCTGTATCGTGAATGGCGTAAATCTTTGCAATGATTTTCTCAAAATCTCCGAGTCCGTCCAGGGGCTTTGATATACTGTCCCATCTTTGTTTGACTTCATTGTACCTTTGCTGTGAAGTCTTTTTCACAGCAAGCGCCATTAGTTCCTGATATGTCATAGCTATTTCCTGTTTCCTATTTTCTGTTTCCCGGTTCCTATTTTTTGTTATATCTTTTCATTTATACATTTATGATCTATCCCGGCTCATTCCCATCATGGAATAGATTTCATCCATATTCAGATATTCTCGCATGGTGTTTGCCAGTCGGTCATATTCCTGCTCCTTGAACCGTCTGTAATCCAGCAGCGAATCCGTCTGAATATCCACCTGTTTGAATTCTGCCAAAGCTTCAATCACCGTTTTGGCTATGCTTTCATGATCAAAAAATCCATGAATATAAGTTCCGTATACATTACCTTCAGCTTCTACGCTGACTTTAATCTCTTCGCCCTGTGCATTCATTGTCTTTCCCATATGAATTTCATAGCCGTAATAATTGCATCCGGCTAACTTTTCGAACACACCGCCAATCTCCGGTGTCACTCCGCCGGTCTGCTTTCTCTGCTTCTCACCCGTCAAAATGGTTTGATTTGATAAAAAGCCCAGTCCGTCAATACTTCCGCCGCCTTCCACGCCGTCCGGATCACTTATTTTTTGTCCCAGCATCTGATAGCCTCCGCAAATGCCAAATAGAACAGCCCCCTGTTTTACCATCCTGTGAAGGATGGGTTCAAAGCCGCGTTCCTTGAGCCAGCGCATATCAGCAATGGTACTTTTACTTCCCGGCAAAATAATCATGTCCGCATGTTCCAGTTCTCTCGGATTTTTCACATATCGAACAGACACCTCAGGTAGCTGCTCAAACACATCAAAGTCTGTAAAGTTTGAGATGTGCGGGAGCTTAATCACTGCAATATCCAAAAGACCTCTGCTCTTTTTCTCAAATCTGTCGGAAAGAGAATCCTCATCCTCTAAATTGATATCCATATACGGAAGAACACCGACAACCGGTCTTTGTCCGCGCTCCTCTAAAATATCGATTCCCGAATCCAAAATCGTTTTGTCTCCGCGAAACTTATTGACGATTAGTCCTTTAATCAGATTCTTTTCATCCTCATCTAATAATTCAAGCGTACCCAAAAGCTGAGCAAATACTCCCCCTCTGTCTATATCTCCTACGAGAAGAACAGAAGCATTTACCATCTTGGCCATACCCATATTTACGATATCATTTTGCTTTAAATTGATTTCTGCCGGTGAGCCCGCACCCTCAATTACGATAATGTCATACTCTCTCTCTAAAAGAGAAATCGCATTTTTGATGTCCGGAATCAGACTGGTTTTATAAGCAAAATAATCTCTGGCCTTCATATTGCCACGTACCTGTCCGTTGACAATCACCTGCGAGCCCTGATCATCTGTAGGCTTTAATAAAATCGGATTCATATAGACACTGGGCTTTATGCCGGCAGCCTCAGCCTGCATAACCTGCGCTCTGCCCATCTCCAGTCCGTCCTCTGTGACATAGGAATTGAGTGCCATATTTTGAGACTTGAACGGTGCCACGCGGTATCCGTCCTGTTTAAATATACGGCAAAGGCCGGCAGCCACCAGACTCTTTCCGGCATTGGACATCGTACCCTGTATCATGAGAAAACGGCATCCGCTCTTTTTTTTCACAGCAGTATTTTTCGCATCAGGATTACTCTCATCCGTATTACTCTCATCAATATCTGTCACTACAGTCGTATTCTCAAAGGAAAAGCCACCCTCTAAACTAAAGCTGCCTCCCTGAATATGGAAAAGTGACTTTAGGTAGGTATCTGTTAATATCTCTTTTGCGCATCCGATGCGGTCCAGCTGATTATCCGAAGTGATAGTGACAATCCGATCCGACACCGCTGCCGCTAAATCAATTTCATGCAAAGACATCAGGATTCCGATATTTTTTTCCCGGGCCAGACGCTTTAGGACATTCATAAACTCAATTTTATATCCGACATCCAAAAAACTCGTCGGTTCATCCAATATCATTACTCGAGGCTCCTGCACCAGAGCTCTGGCAAGCAGCACGCGCTGGCGTTGCCCATCGCTAATTTTCTCAAAATCTCTGTCTGACAAATCCTCGATTCCTACCAGCTTTAATGTATCCTCAATGATTTTCTCATCCTCTTTAGAGAGCATACCCATCACGCCGGTATACGGAAAACGTCCCACACGAATCACATCCAGACAGGTACTGTATTCCTTGTGATTCTTTTCAGTCAGCATCGCAGATATTTTTCTGGCTCTGTCACGATTTGAATATTCCTCTAACGCTTTATCCTCAAGCCACACTACGCCGCCTAATTTATCCAAAAGTCCTGCAATCGTTTTAAGAAGTGTCGTTTTTCCGCTTCCGTTTGGACCAATTAAAGTCACGATTTCTCCGGCCTTTACATAGAGTGAAATCTCCTCAATCAAAGGCTTTTTCTCATATCCGATATTCAGTTGTTTGGTTTCGATCATATTCATAACTATTTCACTCTTCTTTGCATAAGCATTACAATCACAATCGGTGCACCAAAAATAGCAGTCATGGTGCTGATAGAAAGTTCTCTCGGAGATAAAAGGCAGCGCGCCAACAAATCACTAAAAAGACAAAATACACCGCCGCCTAAAAAAGCAGCCGGGATAATCAGAACCGGTCTGTCTGATTTTAAAACCTGTCGCATAATATGCGGCACTGCAATTCCCACAAAGGAAATCGGTCCTGCAAAGGCAGTCACCGTCGCCGATAAAATACTCGAAATCATAATCAAAATAATGCGAAACAGCTTTACAGAAACGCCCAGACTTTTTGCATAATTTTCACCAAATGAATAGGCTTCCATTTGCTTGGCCATAAATATCGCGCACAAAAGACCCAGCAGGATAATCGGCGTAAAACAGCCGGCCGCTCTCCAGTCCATGGCAGAAAAGCTTCCCATCGCCCAGTTGTGAAGGTTCACAATATTGGCATCGTCTGCCAGAGAAATCACCAGTTCAGTAATCGCTGAACAGATATACCCCACCATAACTCCGCATACGATCAGTACAGACATCTGCTTTACTTTAGAAGATGCCAAAAGCACAAACACGGTGACAATCAGAGAGCCGATTAAGGCCGCGAAAATCATACTGACAGAGTTTGCATAAAAGCCGAGTCTGACGGAAAATACCATAAGCAGCGCTACCATCAGCTTGGCACCGGAAGAAATTCCGAGCACAAACGGTCCTGCAATCGGATTGTGAAAAAAGGTCTGCAGCATATAACCGGAAAGAGCCAGTCCGCCTCCCAAAAGACACGCTGCGACAATTCTCGGAAGTCTGATATTCAAAATAATGGTGGCATAGGTGGTGTCCTTGATATGCCCGCCAAGTATTGCCCAGATTTCTTTCATAGGAACTGCTATACTTCCCATCGAAATATTAGCAATGGCTAACGCAGCAAACAATAGCACCAGTATGCTGTATACTAAAACATTTCGTTTCATGTTCTCTCTCGCTTTGATATTTATCCTCTGTTAATCTAACTTTTTAATATACTTACCCTCGAATTGGAATGCTGCATCTGTATTTTTGTTTACAACATCCGTTAATTCGACGATGATGTTTCCTATCTGTGAGGTCTCCTGATACATATTGTTCATCGCACAGTAGACCTGTCCGCTTTCAACTGCTCTGAATTCCTCAAACATTTCATTTTCCGAAACCAAAGCATCTACCGAAGGCACGCCTCCGTCAATGGTTCCGTTATAGATTAATATATCT
>JAZUKG010000169.1:0-6529 GCA_045643145.1 Lachnospiraceae bacterium
CATGATCGTCTTTCTTTGTATTGTATTCAATGATCATTTCATTGATCTCGTTCAGCACATCTTCAGACAGACGTTTTCTGAATTCAACCAACAGCGACGGTACAAACGGAATCTTGTCCTCGTACCCGGGCAGACCGATGAAATACTGATAATACGGATTTTCTCTGATCTGTTCAACCAGTTCTTCATCGGGATAGTGGTATTGCTTCTGAATCAGCAGCGAACCGAGTGCCATGCGAAGGGGCTTAGCAGGCATACCGGTATGGCTCGGGAACAGTTTTGCATATTCTGCTTCAATTGTGTCCCACGGAATCATTGTCGCTTTCTTTACCCAGCGGTTATTCGGATTTATCTGCATTCCCTGCGGCTGATTGAAATCTGTAAATGAGATCTGCTTTTCTCTCTTGAATTTATACATGGCATCCTCCGAAGTGCAAGCTTTTTTCCTGTTTTCAGCCTTATTCTTTGCACTTCTATTATACCATTTTTCTTCGATTTTGTCGATACTATGCGGGTTTTATTTGGCGTGAGGAGAGACTATATAGACCGGATATTCTGATTCTTTTGTCGTATCAGTATGCTTCCAACTCTATTGAAGTCGGAATAAAAAGCAATCATATTGAAATACTAGCTATCAATGCATCATGAAATACTGTTTTTCCTGCTTTATCACGCAACTTTCCAATTACATCCATATCAATAATGCTATACTGCATGCACTCTAGAATTTGCGGATATCCGCGCTTTTGTGCCCTGACAGGAGTCTTTGAACTTTTTTAATTTATTTGATATATACGAAGCAGCTTCTTTCGCAACTTTTTTAGCACCTTGATAGATAGTCTGAGCCTTTTTCTCGCCAACAGCATATCCCGCAATTCCACCGATTGCCCCGCCGACTACACCGCCGATCGCAGCTCCGACCGGCCCTAACAGAGTGCCGATTGCGGTGCCGACTCTTGCACCGATTTTACCACCAGCAGCACTGCAAACTAAACCGCCAACTGCCGCTGTTGTGACTTCTCCCATTTTATTAAGCCCCTCCATCGGTGTGTATTCGCCTTTCGCGGTTTTATAAAGGACTTTTAAATTTTCAATTGCTACATGCACTACACCTGCAATTACACCAGCTGGTGTATCAGGGGGAATTAATTTAATTTTACCCTTAGCAGATGCAAGAACAATTGAACTAGTGAGTGCCGACTTAACACCCAAATCAGCTCCGCCCTGTACCGCAGCCATTACCACATCCTTTGCATGTACCTCTTCATGACGGATTTTCTTCCCGATTAACTCCATACCGGCATTAAGAACAGCACCGAACGCAGCTGAGTGAATTGCTCCTTTTGCAATATAACCAGCAGATTTTTTTACGCCCAGTTTTTTGAGTGCAGCGGCATATGCTTCGGGATCAGTTTGCGCAAGCTTCTGTAACTCCTTAGCTTGTGCTTTTGAAAGAGAATCTCCGACAATTCCTTCATATTCAAGCGTAGATACAACGGTTTTATTCGGAAACGCTTCCTGTACTGCTTCCACCTGTTCAGGCGGAACCACAATACGCTGATTACTATAATTTCCGTTATTCAGCATCTGTATAGTATCCTTGGCGTTTTTTCCGTATTTCACCTGATAATTCTGCGCAATATGCCCCTGATCTTTCACACTGATATCTACAGAATTCTTGCCGTAGGTTTCCCCCGGTGCCGGTTTTTTCGCTTCAGCACGAACCGCTTTATTTGCACCTGCTGCATTAATATTAAAAGTTTGACTGAGATATTCTTCCGCCAGAAATCCGTCCAGATTCGGATTCTGATTGATACTGCCATCCTTATTACGAACTACTCTCAGCAGTAATCTTTCTGCCTCTTCTACAGTTCTTCCGATCTCATGGAAATAGTCCGCAGAAACGTGTCCGTTTACAGCAGATACAGCACGGTTTATAGTGTTTTCCAACCAAACCGTGCGGCTTTGTTTTTTTGCAGATGCTTCACGTAAATCCGCGAGTGATTGTTCCTGTTCACGCAGTGTTGTCACGATAGTCTTAGCTGTACTTTCTGCTTCGGTTATTTCACCCTTCAATTTTTGGCACAACCATTCAGACAATTCTGCATCCTTCATCTGTTTGGGGCAATCATTCAGCAGATTGACCATATACGGTAACACTGCGTCTGCAAGCTGCATTTGAGCGATATCATATTCTTCATGATTATTCATGATGTTCCTCCTTCTGCTTTCAGGTGGCCGCCTTGAAAGAATGCTGTCTGTAATAATCTAATAGCTCGTCAATCTTTTCCTGACCAATCATTTTTTTGATTGGACAAATGTTTACTATAGTAGCCTGAATATCGCTTGTTGTAACGGAATCCTTCTGTGCAACAAAGCATCTTTCAATTGTTTCGACAATTACGCTTTCCAAATCGGCACCGCTGTATCCTTTATCCATTTTCGCTGCCAATTGCTCGAAATCTATCTGATCCTTCTCGCAATCCTGCGGACGATGTTTCTTCATATGGATTCTGAGGATCTCCTCCCGTTCCATCTGATTCGGCAGATCAACATAAAATATCTCGTCAAATCTGCCCTTGCGCAGCAACTCCTGCGGCAGCTTAGATACATCATTCGCAGTTGCAATCACAAAAACCGGTGATTCTTTTTCCTGAAGCCATGTTAACAGAGAACCGAACAGGCGAACTGTTACCTCGTGTCCGTCACCGTTTGCACCTGCAAAGCCTTTTTCAAGTTCATCTACCCAGAGCACACAGGGTGAAATGGCCTCTGCAAGCTTAATCGCCTCACGCAGATTTGATTCCGATTCGCCAAGGTATTTACCCATGATTTTGCCAATATCCAATCGCAGTAACGGCACATCAAACATTTTCGCTGTTACTTTTGCCGTAAGTGACTTACCGCAGCCTGGTATGCCGACAATTAAAACACCTTTTGGCATTTTTACGCCGTATTCTTTCGCTTTTTTGATTTGCTGAAATACCATTGCTTTCTGTTGCAGCCATGTTTTCATTTGATTCAGGCCACCGATATCTTCCGGATTTTCCTTAACTGGAATCATTTCAAGTATGTTTGATTTCAGCATCATCTGTCGTTTTTGCTCCAGAATCAACGAAAGGTTCTGCTCGCAGAATTCTCCGTGTGTGGCAAGTGAGGAAGCAAGCAGATTTTCAATTTCAAATTCGGATAATCCTTTGAAGGCGATCGACATTCGTTCACGAAGCTGTTCGTTCATGAATTCCTTATAATCATCTGCAAATCTTTGAATCTGCGCAGATATTTCATCTTCGGATAGATATGGCATCTCCAGAATCGTAATGAATTTCTCCAGTTCTTTGGGTATTACAATCAGCGGAGCAACGATGATAATTGTTGTTTCCAGTCCTTTTTCAATCTCATGACAGATCTGCTTGATTTGCGCAATAATACGTGGATTTTCCAGATACGGCAGTATGTCTTTCAGAATCAGCAAATGTCTGTCAAGATTGCTATATATATCTTCTCGCAGTTCGCAAAGTGCTGTTTCCGGATCTGTAAATTCATTTTCGAGACTGTTAGCCAGTTTGGTATCAAAATCGACAAGACCGTCTGCACCGTTCCATTCGATTGCTTTTCGCTGATTGACTGCGCTGCGGATAATACTGTCTGTTTTGATTTCTTCAAAGGAATGAATATAAAGGATCGGGTATCCAGCATCCAGATATTGTTGGAGATGTTCATTTAATTGCACAGCAATACACTCCTTTCTCAGACATCTTCATGGGAATAGTACCGTAACAACGTTTCTTTTTTCAGATAAATAACGGGATAACATTTGTAATCGTTTGGACTTCCACCGCCGTCGAAATAAAACCTTTTATAGTTATTATCAGCACGATACATACCGGATTCAGAAATGGCGGTAAAACCATAATAACTTTTTTTACGGAAACCTTCATCTCCGAACAGTGATTTGTATTTTTCCATTTCATCCTTAGATAAAAATGTAATACAATAGTCATGAATTGGAAAAAATGAACATAAATCGCTGTCAGGGATACTATACGGCATTTCCATCTGGAATGGATCAAATGGCTTTTCAGATTGAGTGACACAAGGCTTGATTATCTGGTATGCTATATAATCCAACCCTAATAAACTCAGATCGCATGTATCTATTTTGAGCATTGTCCCGAGCAAAAAACCATCCTCATCCTCTTCCAGTTTATGCCAAATGACCGGTCCTTTTGTCTTTACCCCGTTAAATTCGCCTAATTTTAATCCGTTTTCAAGAATTCTATTTATTTTTTCAATTTTGATAACCTCTGCTTTCATCAATTCTTCTGACTTCAGAAAACCGATGCCATTAAGGTCAACATAATTCTTCAAAATGAAGGAATCAATAATGCCTTCCGGCATGATATTGGGCTGATTTATGCCTTGATTTTGCGCAATGATCCCTTGCAGAACAGGTTTTGGAATCCGAGGATTCCTGAGCCATGCCTGCCGGAACACAAAAGGCTTATTATCGACGGATAGTAAATATATAATGGGTTCTTGGCTTTGTTGATACAGTTGTTCAAATTCTTCCTGATTCATTGCGACTGCCTGTGTATTAGCGGTGGTCAGTTTCCGCAAATACGCTCGCCGCTGTACGCTTTTCTGTACATCAGCAATATTAGGCTGGTCTTTCGGATTTTCTGCACCTAAAACGCTGCATAGCTTCTCAGCAAGCTGAGGATCATCTTCGCGCAGTTCAGAGATTGCATCTGCTTCATCCTCATAATAGCGTAAACGCAGCCAGTCGGTCAGTTTGGCATTTTTCAGTGTACCATCACTGCCTGTCCCGCCTTCAACAGTCGTAAAGGCATACTCCAGCATCTTGATCAAATCGAAATGCTCACGAAACTCCTCTACAGTACGCACGAGATAATTGTCTTTCATTTTCAGAGGATATTTGATCTTACGTTTTCTCGATTCCATAATATTCCCTTTCTTTACAAAATACTTGTTCATACATCATACCATAAAATGCATAAATATTATGAATAAAATGCCTAGTACATGAAGAACCATACCTTTCAACAGGTAACATATTCTTTAGAATCCAATAAACAACTACTGAAAAATTTATGTACTCAATTCTCCTAATTTTTCATTATACACTAATTATAGCACAATCATGCGTAATGCACAAGTCTTTTTGTTTGGCTATACTAAACAAAAATGCTTTCGATATTTTGTGGCAATTGGCTATAGATGTCAATAATCCAGTATGCAGCTCTTGCGGGCTGCACTTTGAATAGTCTATTTTCTATTGACGAAATCTCATTATTCGATTATATTGAATATATCAAGATAGAGGCTCCAAAGTATGATATAAGATATAAATAATATTGCAGTTACATTTTTGGAAAGAATCAATGCGAAATGATCAAAATTGCTCCACAAACCATTGACAAATACAGTCACTTGTGATATAATATCTACAATATTTCCATGTATTATTGATAAATACTTTGCATTTTGCCGATTCCGTTGGATGAAAGGAGCATAATCATGGACCAGATGGCGTCCCATATTTCGCTGTTTCAAAAAGTTCTCTTCAAGATTCACAACAGGATCGAAAAAAAGAAAAATCAGCAGCATTCTCCGATTGAATGTTGCTGATTTTTCTTATTGTGCAAGTCCGGGTCTAAAAATGGTAAAATAATGGTAAAGCGGCTTTTCACCGTACGAAAAAGCGCGTAGAATCGTTTGCTTCGAGCATATGTTCATATACTGCCGTGGCAAACAAACATCACACGAATCATGCTATTTTTCCCTCCTGAAATGCAGTATTTTGCCGTGTTATGCGGACTTTTGCGAAGTACATTTTTCTTACACCCATTTTGACAGAATGGGGTGAAATCGGCAAAACTCCGCAAATATACGCATATCTCGGTCATCGTTAGTAGTAAAATCGTAGTAGAAATCGGGGTGTTTTACTACTAAGGATTATTCGATCAAACCATACTCCTGAAGAATATGAATCATCTTCTCATCTCGAAAAACATTATACATGGAATCACAGTAATCAAGGTTATAGAAGTCACAGGTCAACGACCAAGCTAAATTATCTTCATACGGCTTGTCAAATGGATTTAGCCTGTAATTGATCAGAGCGATCAGCCGATCCTTATCTATCGTTTCCTTGTCGCAGGTCTGTGCAAATTCAGCTGAATAGAGAGCCTGAGCAATCACGGTATATTCATCCCGCGATCTGCTGTTATCAGCAAGAATTTGAATAAACGCCTGAGTAATATCAGTCCAATCATAATCCTTTGCAATGATTTTAGCGATCATATCACATCGCGAAATGTCAAGTATCGTATTATCATCTATATCCAATTTGAGAACTTCGTTTATGCGGGCGAGTATTTCCTCCATAATCTTTACCTCTGCAAACACATCGGGGGGCGTTTTTCGTACCATACCATTATACCATAATCCTTCCATTTCATCAAGTCAAAACAGGCAAAAAATAGCGGCTCACCGAAGTGAGCCG
>JAZUKG010000170.1:0-1597 GCA_045643145.1 Lachnospiraceae bacterium
TCCGTACGGCATATGAAATCACCTTGCCTGAAAGGTTATGCTTAATGATGGAAAGCTTACCCTCCGGCTTTAACACTCTTGCCAACTGTTTTATTACAGACTCTTTATCAGCGATGTATTCCAAAACATTATGGCATAAGACAACATCGAAGGAATTATCAGGAATAGTGAAAATATACTCAATCCCCTGCTTTATCAGAGAATAATCATTTTCCTTAAAACGCAGGCTGGCCATTTCTTCATTCGGTTCCACCGCTATCACGTTATGCTCTTTTGCGTAATGGTCAGCGGTCAGACAGAAGCCGGCTCCGAAATCGAGAATGTTCAGCCTCTTCTCATCTGATATGGGCAATTGATCAAATACCAGATCATAGAACATTCTTCCCCAAGGCTCCTCTACAAGGTTCCTGTAGGATTGGATTGAATCAGGCATATATGCCCCCTTTCATAGAACGACAGGAGTTTTACAAAGATATGTATCGATGAATGAAAAATAAGGTTTCTTTTTTATCTCATCCTGATGGCTGATGTACCAGCTGAAAGATTCCATTAAGCCATTACGTAAGGGCACCGTCTGTGAAAGAAGCTTCTTCTGGCGACTTATATCCAGGCAGTATTCGTAGTTGTGAAAACTGAAATACTGCCGCTGATCGGCATTGCCATTTACAGATACAAATTCCGGGACCTTCTCCAGGCATGAATAACACATGGTGACCCAGTCCTTCACGGATATGGTTGTTTCATTTCCCACATTCATAATATGCTCGGCTGGTTTCTGCGTTATAATAATTTCCATCATTCGGCACAAATCTCTGACATGAAAAAACTGAAGTTTCAGTTCCCCGTTTTTCGGAAGGTAAAACTTCCTGTCCGCCAGAGCACAGTCAAAGACAAAAGCTTCACGGTAAAGATTATTCATCGGTCCGTAAAGATATGGGGGTCTGAGAATATATGCATTCGGCTCTTTTTCAAGAAGTGCATTTTCAGCCAGAATTTTGTCTGTTCCGTATTTGCCCCAATATTTATTCTCTGCTTTTTCAGAGTCTTCTGAAAATGGCTGTTTTCCATATTCCGGATAAACAGCACTGGAACTAATCATGATATAAGTCCCGAAAGAATGAAGAGCATTTTGTAAATCAGTAATGTCCTGCGTATCATAAGCAGTAATATCCAGTACCGCATCAAAATAAATTCCCTGTAATGCGTTCCCAATGGCATTCCTGTCTGCCTCAATCAGTTTAACTCCTTTAACTTGAGGTTTTGTATTTCTGTTGAGCACATATACATCATGACCCAGTTCAATAAAATACTGCGCCGTATACCTACTGACAAACGTTGTTCCGCCTGTAACTAATATTCTCATTTATTCCTCCCTTGATTCGACAAGTTGGGATTTGTCAGTTCAAAATAGTATTACAAAATGCTTTTATTTCATCAATTCTTGCAGCTACATCTTCCTTATACTCAACTGAACAAAGACCCAGTTTACCGCAAGACTCAATTTCCAAATGACCATAAAAATGTTCAATACTATTAATGATTCTCGCGCACTCAGGCATGCTTGGACCTGTTCGAAGTGCGATGGTATACCCTTTTT
>JAZUKG010000171.1:0-2483 GCA_045643145.1 Lachnospiraceae bacterium
ATGTTTTAAAGGAAGTAGATATCTCCAATAGGGTTTATCTTACTAGAAATGGACATGGAGAGTACGGAATCCTCACTATGGCTGAGATTGATGAACTTGATCGTTGCAGAGCCGCATATATGCTTTTTTCTAAATTACAAAAAGCTGAAGAAAGAGCCGCAAAAGAAGGATGGATAGATGCAGATGATCTTGAGAAAGAGCTGGGGGTAAGTGAAGTTTGAAATATAAACTAAAGTACTCACCGGATGCCAGCGATAAGCTGAAGGAACTTAAAAGGCAAATTTCAGCTTCATATGGGAGTGATATAGCAACAAAGATTGTTTCCAAGATAATGCGAGAAATCAGAGACCTTCAAGATAATCCGGAAAAAGGTCCCTCTGTTGAGGCTATGTTAGGAATTCCTACATCATACAGATTTCTTCGTGTCGAGAAGAATTATGCTTTTTATCGAATTGAAACTGATACAATATATGTGACAGATATTTACAATGAGCGCGAAGACTTCTTATGGAGAATGTTCAGAGTAAATTTAAGGACTCAGGATAGTATAGATTTCTGGGGAGAATAGTAGCGTGATAACACTACCATGATAACAATTTGATAACATTATTTTATACAGCCCATAGGATAGGGACAGCCTGAACCAAATGGAATCAAATCGTAACAGATATCCTTAACAAAAAAGATTAAGATAACAATCTTGTTAGGGAGTGTGAGTAATGCATTAATCCCTACAAAATTGGGAGCTTGAATAAATTTCTTAATCGGTTATAACTTAAATATAGATATTGAAGTACAATTTATCTACAACAACAGATTTTAAGTCTTGGGGACGACACCCATTAAAAAAAACAGCAGACTGATACCGCGAAGGGGGATGATACCCATCGATAAAAACATTATTGTGGTGGACGAATACGGAACAGTATATAATTCTACATGGCTAAAAAGAGCTAACGGTCTTGTAAAAAAGGGCAGGGCACGCTGGCTAGATGGACAAACAATCAGCCTTATGTGTCCGCCGGAACAAATGGAGGACAATAGAATGGAAAATCTTAAGTGTGAAGAAAATGAAACAGAGTGTATTATTGATACCGAAGGTGAAAAAGCACTGAATGACAGGCTTGGTGGTCTGACAATCGAAAATCTTCTTGATCGGATGAATGATGTCCGAAAGGAAATGATTTCCATGAATGTATTACTTTCTACAATGAAGGAAATTGCAATTCAGGCCGACGAAGATGATGCAACTCATATCGCAGAAGCAACACGTATGGCTTTCATAGCAAGAGAAACATCATATCAGCAACAGTTCAGGTTCCTGGAAAAAATATACGATGATTATTTTTCAGTTCCTTCCGAAGAGACGAATATGAATAGAACCCGCATAATCCTCAATAATATTAACGAAGTTATTCCTTCACTGGATTATTCAGATGAAAATGGCAGTGGCAGTATTGAGGCGCTTAAGGTACTGAAAGAAATGTACAGTGATTTGCTGAGAAAAATTTTGAACGTGTAAATGTTTTGATGCAGATGATGATAATTCGGATTTACCGGATGATAATTAATTGTTGATACACGTATATAAGATGCAATATTTTTCTACAAGGTTAACCTTTATGAAAAATATTGCATCTTTACTCTATGTAAAAGATTTAATTTTCAGTATTTATTTTTGGTAGAAGTTGCATGAATTTTTTGGATAATGGCAGGAACGTTGATATACTTTTTTTTGAAAAAATAGTAAAATAGAGCCGGTTTCATGACAGGAAAGCACCTCACAAGGAAGAAGGATTACAGGTGACATCTATGAAAAATTACAGGTTATTAATTGAATATGACGGTACCAGATATTCCGGTTGGGAAGCAAAGGAAGGCAGAGATACCATCCAGGGCAAGCTGGAAGCTGTTTTGGAGAGACTCTGCGGGCAACCGGTGAAGGTAATCGGTGCCGGACGCACAGATGCGGGAGTGCACGCCAGGGGCATGGTAGCAAATGTACATATGGAGGTACCGCAGGAATTTTGGAAGAAAAAAGAATTGTCTGCTGACACGGAAAATGAAGCGGTTCCGTTAAAAATAAGAGACTATATGAACAGGTATCTTCCGGAAGATATCTGCGTCAGGGAGGTCAGTGAGGTTCCTGAACAGTTTCACGCCAGATATAACGTAGTTGGGAAAACCTACCGCTACACCTGTTATTACAATGATGTGAAGACTATATTTGACAGAAAATATGTCTATTCCATAGGCTTTCAGCCGGATATCGGGGCAATGAAGAAGGCTGCAGAGTATCTGACAGGGGAGAAGGACTTTGCCGGTTTCTGTGGAAATGCCCGGATGAAGAAATCCACCGTCAGGCGGATTGATAAAATTGACATAGTGCGTAACGGAGCTTACATATCCTTTACTTATCACGGAAACGGATTTTTACAGTACCAGATAAGGATTATGACCGGAACACTGCTGGAGGTCGGGAA
>JAZUKG010000172.1:0-6472 GCA_045643145.1 Lachnospiraceae bacterium
TGGAGGGGTCTATCTTTGTAGCCGGGGCCTGTGTTCAGTGGCTCAGAGATGAAATGGGCTTTATCCAAAATGCAGCAGATAGTGAAAAGATGGCACTTGAGGTAGAGGATACCAACGGCTGTTATGTGGTTCCTGCTTTTACCGGACTCGGTGCACCGTATTGGGATCCGTATGCCAGAGGTACGATTGTAGGCCTGACCAGAGGTGTCAATAAGTATCATATTGTCAGAGCGACTTTGGATTCTATCGCGTATCAGGTAAACGATGTACTAAAGGCAATGTATGAAGACTCGCAAATTGAACTCAGCGCACTTCATGTAGACGGCGGTGCTTCTAAAAATGATTATCTCATGCAGACACAGGCAGACTTTATAGATACCCCGGTTTACAGACCGCAGTGTGTAGAAACGACAGCACTGGGAGCAGCATACCTCGCCGGTTTGGCGGTGGGATATTATCAGGGGCTTGATGATATCAAGGGAAATGCTAAAATGGATAAGGTGTTCAAACCTAATATCTTGCCCCAAAAACGACAGGATTGTTTAAACGGCTGGAAAAAGGCGGTGACTACTGCCTTTGGATGGGCGGATGAACACTAATTTTTATTTGTTAAAAAGAGGATGAAAAGATATGAACAATATATTAGAAAAAATTATAATTCCGAATGAAAGAGAGATTAGAGGGAATATCACATTGTCTGATGAAATAGAGGGTGCAAAGATTACCTGGACCAGCAGTCATCCGCATATTATCAGCGATACTGATCAGGGAGCGCTTTTAAAAGGTGTGGTAAACAGACAGGCAGAGGATACAGAGGTCGTGCTGAGCGCACAGGTGAGCAAAGACGGCGTAACCGCCCAAAAGGAAATCAAGGTACGCGTAGTAAAGGCACCAAAGGAAGTAACAGAAACGGATTATGAAGGATATTTATTCGGCCATTTTATCGGAGAAGAAACTGAAAATCACGAACAGATTTATTTTGCTGCCAGCAATAACCGTTTACAGTTCAAGGATTTAAATGGGAAGAAACCTGTTCTGGTGAGCAGCATCGGAGAAAAAGGAGTTAGAGATCCGTACCTCTGCCGTTCGAAAGAAGGCGACAGATTCTTTTTGATTGCGACTGACCTCAGCATTTATCACAGAGGCGGATGGTTTAAAAATGAGCAGGACTATTATGATGCCAGTACCACAGGCAGTCCGTATTTAGTTCTTTGGCAGTCAAATGATTTGATTCACTGGGACGAGCCAAAGCTTTGTAATGTTGCACCTGAAAATGCCGGCATGGCATGGGCTCCGGAAATGATTTACAATGATGAAACCGGAGAATACATTATTTTCTTTGCCTCCAGTATTATGGATCCAAAGACGAAAATGAAAGCAAAACCAAATGCAATCTATTATGTAGCTACCAGAGACTTTGAAACCTTTTCAGAAACCAGGCTTTTTATTGATAATCAGACGGACGGTTCAGCGGACGGAAAGAAGAGAGAAATCATTGATACTACGGTCATTAAAATCGGAGACACCTATTACAGTGCATCAAAGGACGGAGATAATGATGAAGAGTGCGGCGGTATCCGTATATTAAAGAGTAAAAACCTTTTAGATGCAGATGCATGGGAAATGGTTCTGAATTTAGATCAGCTCGGACTGGATACAGAGGGACTTCAGATTGACAGACTGGATAACTCGACATTGGAAGGACCGGAGCTTTTCCAGTACAACCAAAAAGACTGGGCAGATCCAAATGTTCCGGAATACGGTATTATGGCTGATCAGTATATGGCAGGAACCGGATATTTACCGCTTACTACGACTGATTTAGAAGATAAAGACAATTCCAAACATTCATGGAAGATTTTGAAAAAGGATGAATATTCCTTTGATACCTTAAAGAAACGTCACGGGACCATTCTTCGTATCACAAAGGATGAGTATGAGGCGTTGATGAAGGCATATGGAGTGTAAATCTGAGTAATATGTAAAAATAGATGGACTGAAATATTGGAATCTGTGGCTGGGTTGTCATAGATTCCAATTTATTATGTGCCAACATAAAGGAGTTAAAATGATATACAGATATTTAGGTGAGTATGATAGGTTCAAATGCATAGCTGATAAGTGCCCTGCGACCTGTTGCAGCGGATGGGCAGTTGAAATTGATGAAGAGTCTCTTCATATATATAAGGAGAAAGCAGAGAAAGAAAAAGACGGAAAACTTTCGCAGATGATTGATTGGGAGGAAGCCTGCTTTTGCCAAAAAGGAAATGGTGACTGTGCGTTCCTTCGAGAGGATAAGCTGTGTCAGATGTATATCGATTATGGTGAGGGCTTTTTTTGTCAGACCTGTGATCAGTATCCGAGACATATGGAGGAATTTCCAAATGTCAGAGAGTATTCGTTATCTGTGTCCTGTCCGGTAGCTGCCAAAATGCTGTTAGAGGCCAAACAGCCGCTGGCGATTCAGACGGAGCAGGATGAGGAAACGGAAGATATTTACGAAGACTTTAATGAACCGCTATACGAGCTTTTGCAAAAATGCAGAGATGAAGCGCTGGAGATATTACTGGACAGAAATGTATCTCTTCCTATTAGAAGTAAAAAGATTCTGGAAAAGATGAAAATGGTTCAGGATACATTGGATGGATTTGAATCAGACGATGTTCCGATTCTCCGAGAGGCAAATACCAGAGACGGATTTGAACTACTTTTTGAACTGGAGCCGCTTCAGCCGGAGTTTCGACAGTTTCTGAAAAAAGCAAAGAAGGTTTTATTTACAGATGACAGCGATACATATATGGAAGCTTTTGAAAGAATGCATCCAAAATGGGACATCTGGTGCGAGCAGCTCATCCGATATTTCCTGTTTACCTATATGTGCGGCAGTGTCTATGATGATTATGTATTCGCTATGACGGCACAGGCTGTTTATAATACTGAGATGATAAAGCAGTTATGGCTTGCCGAATGGATCATAAGCGGTGCAATGGACATACAAATGGAATTAACAGAAGAAATAGTAATAAAAGTTGTATACTCCTATTCCAGAGAGCTGGAACACTCCAATGAGAATATGATTTTACTGGAATCTCTCTTGGATGAATTTTACGCAAACGATTAATTACAATAATTTTTTGTTGAAAACGGATAAAATATTTTAGGAAAATTTTGTTTTTATCGTTCAACGTGTACAAAGACGTAAAAGACATACAAAAATGTGTAAAAAAGAATTGTTTATTTTTTATAAAAAATCCATAAAAAAGTAAAAAATCTGTATATTGAATAAATTGACATTTAGTGATAATATTGGAGACGTAACATTGGCTTATTATGCCAAAAATAACAAAATATGCCTTTATAATCTTTATGAGGATAAATGATTAAAGCGTATAAGGGCGGAATAAAAGGAGGAGAGGGCATGAAAAGTGTCACCAAAAAGTTCAACAAAGCTTTGACTTTATTGCTGGCATTTGCAATGGTAATCACTTCTATTACAGTTACTTCACCTGTAACAGCTCAGGCTGCTGCAAAGAAGAAAATTGTTAAGAGTGTTTCAGTTGCAAAGACCGCTACTGTAGAAGTAGGCAAGAGCGCAACAGTTAAAGCAACAGTTAAGGCGACTAAGAAAGTAGCCGCTAAAGACTTAAGAGTAACAGCTAAGTCTTCTGACAAGGCAGTTGCTACTGTTAAAGTAGCAAAGAAACCAGCTAAGAAGGCAGCAAAGGGTGTTTCTCAGCTCAAGATTACAGGTGTGAAGGCAGGTACTGCAAAGATCACTGTAACAGCGAAAAATGTAAACAAAAAAGGTAAAGCAGTTAAGAAGACAATTACTGTAACAGTTAAGGGTGCAGCAGCTCCAGCACCAAGTGCTAGTGCAGCTCCTTCAGCAGCACCTTCAGTAGCACCTTCAGCAAATCCTAATGAAATTGCAGTTGAAAGTGTACAGGCTACTATCGAACCAGCCGGCGCAATCAGCGTAGGCGGCGGAGCTCAGATTGTTGCTTCAGTTCTTCCATCAAATGCTACAAATCAAACACTTACATACACATCAAGTGATCCTACAGTAGCTACAGTTAATACAGCTGGTGCAGTTGTTGGTCAGAAGCCAGGAACAGCAAAGATTACAGTTGCTTCTGCAAATGGAAAGACAGCTGAAGTTAATGTTACAGTTGTAGCAGTTGCTGTTACAGGTGTTTCGTTAGATAAAGAAGCAGTAGAACTTACAGTTACAGGTACTACTACATTAAATGCAACAGTAATCCCTGCAGCTGCGTCAAACAAGAACATCAAGTGGTCTTCAGATGATGAAACAATCGCAAAGGTTGATCAGGATGGAAAGATTACTGGTTATGCAGCTGGTACTACAACAATTAAGGCAACAACTGAAGAAGGCGGAAAAGTTGCAGTATGTACTGTTACAGTTAAGGCTGAATCAATTGTAGCCGATGGAGCTTCAATCGAAGTAACAAACCCATATATAGACAACACAGATTTCACATATGAAAATACTGTATTAACAGGTTCTGATATGGACGTTCGTGTTCGTGTAATGAATGCTGGAAAACCAGTTGGTAATGCATTAGTTAACCTTTCAATGGAAGGTATTCATGGTTCATCATCATATTCAGAAGATGAATTTGAAATCCGTGAAGAAAATGTTACAACAGACAGCGATGGTTATGCAAACTTTGTAATTGGTATGACTGCAGATGCAAAGAAGGATCCGGCTTATGAAAAACCGGCTGTTTGTGGTTTGTACCAGAGTTATAAATTAACAGCTTCTATTTCTAAGGTTAATACAGAGGTTGCAGATGTTCAGTTACCAGTTCGTTTTGCATCAATCTATGTACCTGGTATCGATGTAGTAAATGATCCAGTTGAATCACTTCAGTATGAAGGTTCTCATGGTGGTTTATACACATCAGAGATTATTAATGGTGAAAAGACAGTTGAATTTGTAACAAGTAACATGAGAAGTCACGCAGCTGATAATGTTGATAATTCAGTTGTTATGGATGTAACACCATCTATTATTTTACCTGCATTAGTTGGTGAAGAACATAGAGATAACTGGGAAGTTAAATTCCCATATAATAATCAGAGTGGTATTTCAGGTTCATATTCTGTATATAATGATGCAACAAATGAAACTACCACTACAGAAATTTTAAATGTACCAGCTGGTCTTCAGTATTTAACAGTATATTTAAATAAATTATTGTTATCTGATTATACAGCAATGTATGTAGACTTGTATGAAGGCGGAGTTTGTATTGATTCTAAAGAATATACAAGCGAAGTAAACGGAACACAGACTGTTCAGGTAGCTAAATCAACAAACTCAGAATGTAGATTAGTTATTTCTATCGTTTCAGAGGGTCAGGTTGATGCTTCTAATGAAGGATACGAAATTACAAAGGTTGTTGGTAAGTGGGCAAATAAGGTTGTTTATTTCCCTGAAATTGTTTCTCTTATGAATACAGTTACATGGACTAATGTTACTGATGATTTAGTATATGAAACACATGCAATGCCATATAGCAAAGCAAAAGAATATATTAACAGTTCAAATACTTACAATAATGAAGAAAGTTATTCATATAGCTATAAGGTTCCTTCATTCCCATTTGTAGGTAATGCAGTAATCGACGTAAAGAATAAAGTAACTAACAATGTAGATGCTCGTTTTGTATACCCGACAGAAAATCAAATAGAATCTGGCGACTATATTAATAAAAATGACTTAGTAGCTAAATATGTAGATGGATATGCAACACAGGCAACAAACGAAGAAGCAGATGCAAAAGTAGGTACAATTACTGTTAATGATAAACAGCAGGCTGTTATTGATTCTCAGGATACTGGATATACAGCTATCAAAGCTGATATCAAGATTAGAGGACTTAAATCTAAAGAATTAAATAACCAGAATGGTGGAGAACAGTATTCATATGTTCAGTGGTCTCCACTTCCTAATGCTGACGAAGTTACAGAAGTTCCAGATTTCTATGCAATCGAAAGTCAGAAGGTAACAGTTATTGCACAGTTAAAAGACCGTGGTTCAAAGAAAGATGTATCACAGGCTGGTGCACAGATTGATTTCTTTAGTGATGATGATTTACATATCAAGAATATTAACCAGAAGGTTGGTAATGGTGATGTTGCGGTTGTATCACTTGCTTCTACAGTAACTGATGCTAAAGGTCAGGTTAAACTTGAACTTAGAGGACCAGCAATGGCTTATATTGAGGGTCTTACAGCAGAATCACCAAATTACAATGTAGAATTAATTATTAAAGATCAGAGAATGACAAAAGCTAATATTTATTGGGCAGACTTAGGTCTTGAATTTACCGATTCTACCCATGTATATGATGCTAATCGTGATGATAAGATTGATTTTTCAGATGAAGCAGTAGTTCCACATACAACAACAAACTTCGAAAATATTGGTGCTGATATTGCAGTTGTA
>JAZUKG010000173.1:0-8636 GCA_045643145.1 Lachnospiraceae bacterium
GCAAAGAGCCTACTAACTCACACGGACAAAACCATCAGTGAAATTAGTGAGTATCTTTGCTTCTCATCGCAAGCTTATTTTCAAAATGTTTTCAAGAAAAAATACGGCGTTACACCTAGGGAATATCGATTGCAAAAATAAATATAAAGATTGAGATATTAGGGCTCCACTAAATAGTATCTAATTTCATTTTTCAAAATCCCATGTACCATTTATGTACCAATTTTCTATAAGATACATAAATTTACATTGAGTTTTATCGAAATCAATAATCCTTCAATCCCAGTATCTATAAGGCTTTGAGCCTATTCATGCAACTTTATGGAGATATATGGAAACAGGTCGTAAATAACGATTCCTAATTTAGAAACCATTATATCGCAAAATATAATACCTGTAAGGCCTGATAGACATCGTGAACGAAAGCTAACAGCGAAAGTCTTTCATTGCCCAACTTATCCCTCCATGTTAATCGCTTGTAAAATCTGCTCTATCGCTTCCACTGTCACTCCCGGAATAAAGCTTGCCATCTGGCGAAGTGGCATTCCAGAAAACATCGCTTCCATCATTTCTTTATTCATTGCCTCGTCTGAATAATCTGCTTGCTCGTTTTGTCCCGTGCCCATAATCTGACCGAGCACAGCACCTGCAATTGGATCTGCCATAATTTCACCAAGCGTTGAATTTGCATGATAGACCTTTCTTGTAGAGGCTGTTGACTTCACACAAACATTTGCTGTCATAACGACATGCTCAGCAGAGCGAGCAATTTGAATCTCATAGGTTCCGCTTTCCACCATCCAGTCATGCGTTTCCGTATCCCAATATGCAAAGGCGCGTTTATCAAGTTCAAATGTAACCGTTCTTTTCTCACCAGCCTCCAAATGAAGCTTCGCAAAACGCTTTAATTCTTTCACCGGACGAATAATGGAACCGCCTACTGCTGCTACATACAATTGTACCACCTCTTTTCCAGGTACAATACCGGTATTCGTCACATCGAAGGAAACTCTAATGTGCTCCGTATCAAGAACCTCCTCCTTATCAACTCGTAAGTTGCTATAGAAAAAGGTTGTGTACGAAAGGCCGTAACCAAATGGAAAAAGTACCGGCATTTTCTTGCTACAGTAATAGCGATAACCGACAAATACGCCCTCCGAATATACAGATTTGTCTCGTTCTCCACCATAATTCAAATAACACGGTGTATCCTCTAATCGCTTTGGAAAAGTCTCCGGAAGTCTGCCGCTTGGGTTTGTTTCACCGTAAAGTATTTTCTTTACCGCTTCTCCCACACCCTGTCCGCCAAGGTAGGTTTCTATTACCCCCTTCACATGGTCAATCCACGGCATTTCAACAGGAGCCCCATTATGCAATACAACGATTGTATTCGGCTGTACTTTGCAGACAGCCTCGATTAATTCGTTCTGATTATTCGGCATACGAAGATGCTTTCTGTCATAGCCTTCTGATTCAAAGCTATCCGGAAGCCCTGCAAAAATTACAGCAGCATATGCTTTTTCTGCCGCTGCTACCGCTTCCTCGAGCAGCCTTGTATCCGTTATGCCCTCCTTATCATCAAATCCGGGTGCAAAGCTTACATTCGGTTCCTTCTCCAGAAAATCCATGACGGATGTTATCTTTGAAGAATTGATATGGGAACTTCCACCACCCTGATAACGTGGTTCCCTCGCATATTTTCCAATTATTGCAATCTGCTTTTCCTTGCTAAGAGGCAGAATCTGATCGTCATTTTTCAAGAGAACAATGCTTTCCTCTGCAATCCGAGTTGCAATCATATGGTCTGCATCGCGATCAAATACCGCATTCTCATCACGATTATTTATATATTTAAATACAATTCGCAAATATTCCTCGACACTTTGGTCCACCATTTTCTCCGAAATGAGACCGTTTCTGACCGCTTCCACAATCTGAGCATCTCGCCCACCGGCATTGCCCGGCATTTCCAAATTACAGCCTGCGAGCAATCCATTTACACGGTCATTAACAGCCCCCCAGTCTGTCATGACATATCCGTCAAAGCCCCATTCCTTTCGAAGAATATCTGTCAATAATTCTTTATTTTCTCCGGCATATACTCCATTGATACGATTATAGGAGTTCATCATCGTCCATGGCCTTGCCTGCTTTACCATTACCTCAAAGGCGGACAAATAGATTTCCCGCAAGGTTCTCTCGTCAAGTATGGAATTGCTTGTCATACGATGAAATTCCTGATTGTTTACCGCAAAATGCTTTGGACTTGTTCCAACATTCTGACTCTGAACACCCTCCACGAAAGCGGTCGCAAGTTCTCCTGTCAAATATGGGTCTTCTGAATAATACTCAAAGTTGCGACCACAAAGCGGCGAGCGTTTGATATTCATCGCGGGTCCAAGAATGGTACTTACGTTTTCTGCCTGACATTCCTTCCCTAAGGTCGCTCCGAGAAGGCGTGTCATTTCCGGATTAAAACTTGCAGCTGTCGCACAGCCTGCCGGAAAGCACACAGCCTTAATACTTTCGTTCATTCCTAAATGGTCGCCCTTGTCATTCTGCTTTCGAAGTCCATGAGGCCCGTCTGAAAGCATGACCTTTGGAATTCCAAGTCTTTCAATGCCCTTTGTATACCAAAAGTCAAGACCCGAGCAAAGAGAAGCCTTCTCCTCCAAAGTCATCAGCCCGATTAATTCCTTGATATCCATTTCTCCCACTTTACTCATTTTCTTTTTCCCCATTTTCATCATTAATTATTTTCATTTTGTGCATCCCGCTTTGCAATCATATCCTCGAACACCTGCATTTTATTTCTATAAAAAATGCTTTTCATAAAAGCCGGAAATGAGAACGCAAATGCGATTGCCACAATCCAAAAGCTCGGTATAAAAATCACCAAATACAGCCAGCCTAACGTAATTGCTGAAAAAATCACATTTACAATGAAATACCGAAGCATAAAATAAACCGCGTTATGCCAGATTTCCCGAATGGTATTGGTAAACCTTGCCTGCCAGACAAAAACCATCTCCGAAAGCATAAACAAAACGAATAGTCCTGCTATAATCGCGATTTTCATCGTTAAAGAATCCAAGTAGCCAATCACATACCAATATAGATTCCAGAGCAAAATGACAGCAATCACAAGCATCGGCAGAAAACAAAGTGTTGCCTTTTTGAAGTTTTCCTTAAAGGCGCGGAAGTATCCTTTTACGATTGCGCCCTCCTCATCTCGAACCAGATTCAGCATAATCTGATATAGCGAAGTAATTGCACATCCAATTGTAAAAACAGGAATGCAGGTAATGATAAATAAAACATTCAAAATCGCCAGATCGAATGCTTTTGCTATAAACCTTCCAACCGGATTATTTAACGATAAAAATCCCATTTGTTACTCCTAAAAAATGGACTGCCGCGCAAAACGGCAGCCCACAAAATAAAAAGCTAATTACTATTTACTTAATGAAATCATCATAATACTTCTGGTAAATTTCAGTATTTTCTGTAACACCAAGGCTGTTTGCCTGCTCAACAAAGGCAGCAAAGGTCTCAGGTGTAAGTTCTTCTGTTCCCATGATGAACTTAGGAACCATTGAAGTGATATAGTCATGGTATGAAGAGTAGTTTGAAGAAATCTTATCATTATCCTCTACTGCGAAGGCAATTGCGCTCGGATAGTTATTTAAAATTCCGGTTCCCTTCCATACCAATGAAGCGTTCTTTGCAGAGTCAGTATCATACTGTAACTGATATTCATTATTTAAGAGACCCGGCAAACGTGTTCCATTATATGAATTTGTATTGTTTGAGGTACTGATATCCCCTATATTAGGCAGCATTGGATCTGCAAATGAAAAGCTTCCGTTTTCCAATGTGTATGTGCCATCGGAAATGTTAGCAGCTGCATAATACTGGTTATCGGCTGCGCCCTGCTCTGCTGTAAGGCCATAAGAGCGAAGCATAGAGCCTTCTTCGGTAAATAAGTAATCACAAATGCTTAAGAAGCGAGCAAGCTTTTCATCTGTGCATGTGCTTGATACAACATATCCCTGTGAATTCATACTTACACGACCATTTTCAAGACCAGTTACTGCAAGTAATTTATCAACTCCCTCAGCAAGAGGTGAAGTCATAGGCTGTACATCTACATACAATTCATATTCCGGCATACTCATCACATCATCAAGCTGTGAACTTAAACCGAACCACATACCTGCTGCCGCACCGTATGTTAATGCAGTGTTAGGTAAGTAGAATACATCGTTTGTACGGCTAGCGAAGTCTTTATAGATATATCCCTTTTCATACCATTCTTTCATCTTTACAAGATAGTTATAGAAGCCTTCCTGTGTTGGGCCATATACTACCTTGCCATTGTCATCAACAAAGAAATCTGCGGCTGTTCCGAAGCCTGTTAAAAGCTCACTTGAATCAAAATATCCGGTAGCAGGAAGAATTAAACATGCATATTCAGGCATTCCTGCAAATCCAAAGTACTGTGAATATAATTCAAGCATATACTCCCAATCTTCGATAGTTGTTGGGTTTTCGTTTCCGCTTGGAAAGAACACATTGCCACCTGTCATTGTCTCAAGAATATCTCTACGATATACAAGTCCACCCCAACGAAGTTCATCCTGTGTTCTAACAGCTGAAGGAATTGTGAACATATGTCCCTCGCTATCATAAAGAGCTTTCTTGACATCTGCATTTGCCGGATCATTGATGAAAGCATAGAAATTTGGCATGCAGCTTTCTACATATGGAGCTAAGTCACGAATAACGCCATCAGCATAAAGCGTAGATACACCGGACTGACAGTATGTTACTTCCATTACATCTGTGTAGCTTCCTGTTCCAAGCATAAGCGAAAACTGTTCTGTTTCAGAACCCATTGCCGGCTGCTGGAAGGTTAATGTACAGTTAAACTTGTCATTTAAGTAAGTTACAACCGGATTCTCAGCATAGCTATCATAAATCTTGTAATCATCCTTGTAGAGCCAAACGGATATTTCCTGTGCTGTCTCCTGATTGTCAGTTAATTCACCGGACTCAGCTGCTCCACTATTTCCGGATGTATTTCCGCCACATCCGGCAAGCATTGTAGCTGCCATTGCAGCAACAAGTGCTATAGAAACTAATTTCTTCTTCATTTTCTTTCCTCCTAAAAAGCATTTATAATCGTTATCCCTTAACACCACCAAGAGTTACTCCCGTTACGAAGTACTTTTGAATGAAAGGATAAATGCACAAAATTGGTATCGTTCCAACTACAACAACACAGTACTTAACAAGGTTTGATGTAAAATCCGCAGCACTAAGTGCATCAGATGATGTAACAACTCTCGCTGTGTCGTTCTGGATTAACATTTCTCGCATGAAAAGCTGTAATGGCCATGCGTCTCTTGCTGCCGGCAGATAAATCGATGCCGGGTACCATGAATTCCACTGCATGACTGCGATAAACATGATAATTACTACGATATTTGCTTTGACAAGCGGTGCCAAAATCCTAATCATTATGGTAAGTGGTCCGGCTCCGTCTAATTTTGCAGACTCTTCAAAACTGTCCGGCAACTGTTCAAAGCCTGACTTCATCATTGTGATGTAGAAAGCATTCATAAGTCCTGGAATCAAAAGAGCCCATCTGGTATTAATCATTCCAAGCGAACGGATAACCATATAGGTAGGAATGAGTCCGCCCGAGAACATCATTGTAAAAAGAATAAATACCATAAGCGGCTTCTGAAGCTTGAAGTCTTTTCTGCTTACCAGATATCCGGCGATTGCGGTAAAGAAGGTACCCACTACCGCATTCCAGATTACATAGATGAGCGTGTTTCCATAGCCCAACCAAACGGTCTTATTTTCCAAAACCAGCTTGTAGCCGGCCAAGGTAGCATTTCCAACCGGCTTCCACACAATTCCTGCATGTCCCATCAACATTCTAGGATCCGAGAACGAAGCCATTACTACATGCCAGATTGGTACAACGCATATCAATGCAAAAAATATCAGTAACGAGTAATTGACAATATTAAAAATCACTCGCGATGGTCCAACTTTTTCTACCATGTACTTTCCTCCTCCCTTAAACAATCGATGTATCTGCAAGTTTTCTGCTGGCGAAGTTCGAAATCAAAAGCAGCGTCGTGCCAACGACAGAGTTAAAAAGGCCAACTGCTGCCGAGTATCCGTACTGCATATTTTCAATACCCATTCTCTGAACATGCGTTGCAATAATATCCGCTGTCTCGTAGGTACTTGGATTGTAAAGCAAGAGTATCTTGTCTCCGCCCAGGCTTAGCATCGTTCCACACTTTAACACAAGCATTGTCACTATAGTTGGCATAATGCATGGTAAGGTCACATGCCAGCATCGCTTCAATCGTCCGGCTCCATCAATTGCCGCCGCTTCGTGCATTTCCTGCGACACAGAAGTAATTGCAGAAATAAAAATGATGGATCCATATCCCAGTCCCTGCCAGATATCAGACAAAAGATTTATCGTCCAGAAATATCTCGGATTCTGCAATAGATTTTCGCGTTCAAAGTGAAATACTGTAACGAGAACATTTGTGATTATTCCGTTTGTGGAACAAAATTCAATTACAAGTCCACACATAACTACCATTGATACAAAATACGGTAAGTAACTGAGTGTCTGAATGGACTTTTTAACCCACTTTTTATAAATCTCATTTAACTGCAAGGCAAAAATGATAGAGAGTGGAAACCCAATTACCAGGCCGAGCAAATTGATTGCAAAAGTATTTCTCAAAATTGTAAGGAAACTTGGTCCTGTAAAAAAATCCACGAAGTTTCCAAGTCCAACCCATTTGCTTCCCAAAATTCCTCTGGCCGGTCTGTAATCCTCAAATGCAATTACCAGGCCGAACATTGGTGCATAATTGAAAATCAGGAAAAACAAAACGATTGGAATGGAAAGGAAATAAAGCGACTTGTTCATATGAAAGTCATGCTTCCAAGAGCTTTTGTTCTTATTTTTTTTCATATCTCCCTCCTGCTATTTCAAACAAATTCCTTTTTCATATTTGCATTCTATTTTAATTTTTATTCTTCATATTGCATTTTTGTAATTTATATTGTAATTTTGTAATATCTTTTGAAATTTTGGAAAATCATGAGTCAAAAAAGGAGCACACAAATGAACAATCAGATTCAGGAACCGATTATAGAACTTGCCAAGGAAACACAAGATTTTATTACAAATCTCTATGCGTTCACCTTTTTACCTATTTTCTATTACCAAAATAACCGGCTTGCTTTCTGCATCCCTACAACGGCAATTGATTATGAACCGCCTCTTATGTACCGAAATGCCTTTTTTGCATTCCCGCATAAGGTTTCCTACCAAATGACGGATTTTGGTGCTTTATACGGATACATCAAAGATGTGCCACGTAACGGCTATTACATCATCGGTCCATGCACAAGTGTGCCTTATGAAGCCTCTGTTCTTTTTTCCATGAGAAGGGAATTTAATGTACCTGAAATTGCTTCAATAAACTTCAATGATTTTATCAAAGAAATTCCCAGAAAAACGCTTGCAGACTTTCTGGCACAGCTACGTTTCATCGGATACTGCTGCAATGCGGAGGCGGAAACCCCGCATGATTTGATGGTGGAGGATATACAGGAAGAAAATGCTCATTTAGAGCATAACTTTATTGAGATGCACATTCACGACAAGGAGGATATGCGAGAAAACAACTCTCTGGAGATTGAGAAAAAATTACTTAGCTATGTTGAAACAGGCGATGTGGAAAACTTAAAAAACTTTATGTATAGCGCATTCAATATCGACGTCGGAACCATGGCAAACACCTCACTTCGAAATTCAAAAAATTCCATGATCGTTTCCACGGCCTTGACTTGTCGTGCTGCTATCCGTGGTGGATTATCTTCAGATTTAGCTTTCCACTTGTCAGACTCCTACATTCAACAGTTTGAGGTTTCAAACAGCCTGGATTCCATTCAAAATTTAAGTAGAAAAATGATTCTCGATTATACAGAGCGCGTCGCACAGACCAGAAGTAATTTGCATGGCGACCCAATCCTGCAGAAGGCGATACGATTCGTACAGCACAATACAAATCAACATATCACTGTGTCAGATGTCGCAGATTACGTAGGCCTTTCCAGAGGATATTTGTCGACTTTTTTCAAGGAAAGTTTGGGCTTTGAATTGTCCTCCTTTATCCGCCGATGCAAATTGGAGGAAGCAAAGGAGCTTCTGCGCTATTCTGACAGAAGCATTTCAGAAATAAGCAGTTATCTGTGCTTTTCCAGCCAAAGTCATTTTCAGAACAGCTTTAAAAAGCAATATAAAATAACCCCGCAGCAGTATCGCCACGGGGTCGAGAAATAAATTATTTCGCCATTCCTTCCATTACAAATCTCACACGAGACCCACTAGTCTTTATCAAACCGTTATAATTTTATTGTTATCACGTAAAAAGTGCAGTATGAATAATTGAAAATTATCACATACTGCACTTTTTTTCATTTTTTAGATTCAAAATATTTTATTCTCAATACGTATTGTAAGACTAATTTACAATGAATTTCATTATTCTTCTTGCATATTTGCCGGTTTTGTTGCACATTTT
>JAZUKG010000174.1:0-2012 GCA_045643145.1 Lachnospiraceae bacterium
AAATTCTTTCAGCGCAGTATTTTCAGCTAAAACCTCCTGCGCGAAAGGGATCTTAAGCGCTTCTGCAATTCCCGTACCTCCGGAACCCGTAATGGTAGGAATAACCATTATATCGCCGATTTCCGAAATTGCCTTTTCCAAAACAAAATGCAGTGTTCCGGCAATGTCAGCAGCATGTCTTTTATACTCGCAGAACACGGTTTTATTATCATTGTCAATCAGGACTGTTTTTACTGTAGTGGATCCGATGTCAATTCCAAGGCGTAAAACATCTTCCTGTTTTACGCCATCTCTTCCGCATCCTGCCAATATATTGTTTCGATAGTTTTTATCCGTGATTCCAGTCCTCTTTTTTAGATTTCGTCTTTTGTATGATTTGTTACTCAGTTAAAACCTACAATATCATGCGCAACCTTCAGCAAAACATCAAGTGCCAGAAATCTCCCGACACATCCGGGAATCGTTAACATATAAAACAAATTGCCATACATTAAGTAATTGTAGTATTTTTTATTGCCGGCTTTTAGTTTCTTGCAGAACTGACGCATCGCATCATCTGCTTCTTTACTTCGTGGAATACGGCTGAACATAATCGCACTTGAAACCAGCAGCCAAAGTTCATGAAACATAACCCGATACAGTTTTTTGTTCTTCTTTTTTATCTCATCAAGATTATTAAGTGTCCAGCACATCTCCGTAACTTTTCTTATATCCGAATTTCGCTTCCCAAGCATTTCCCATGACATGGACTGCCCTTCCCTTCCGGTGTAATACACATAAAGATTCGTATCGAGATATAAAATTTTCTCACAAAGCGGAAAAAGATAACACGGGATATAATTGTCCTCGTAATATACTTTTTCCGGAAGGACCATTCCTGATTTTTTGATGATCTCTGTACGGAACATCAATGCATGAATCATAAACTGATTCCAAGGGCGTATCTTTCCGACAGAAGTATCGTTCCATGTTTCTACAACATTCGGTTTAAAAAACGCTTTATAATTTATAGTCTGATCAATTCCTCTGCCTTTGCGATAATAGCTGTAATTTGTAACAAGCATATCCACTCCGCCTTCAGGTTCAATATCCTCAAGCCGATCAAGGACTGTTTTGAGCGACGAAGAATCAATCCAGTCATCGGAATCAACTATCTTGATATAGAGTCCCTGCGCAGCAATCAGCCCCGCATTTATCGCCCCACCGTGTGCTCGGTTTTCCTGATGAATCACCTTAACAAAAGAAGGATAATTTGAGACATACTCATCAGCTATTCGCGCTGTATCGTCTGTTGATCCATCGTCCACGATTATGATTTCTGTCTGTTCCGGAAAATGCAATAGGCTTTCTATACATCTGTCCATGTATTCGGCTGAATTCCAACACGGAACAATAAACGAAATAAGCTTCAATGATTCCTCCTGTTACAATTTGGATGATATTAATGCCGCAAATCAAGCTTTGTAGCTATCAAGTAACTGATTTCGGCCAGAATTATACCTGCCAGAACATCAAGCAGATAATGCTGCTTCACAGTAAGCGTACTGATACAAATAGAAACAGCAATCAGCAAAGATATCGCCTGATACGTTCTGGGTATAAATCTGTTTCTTCGTACTCCAATCCAGCTAATCCAGCTTAAGAAGCAATGCATAGATGGGAAACAATTGTTTCCTTCGTCTACTAGATATGTCAGTTTTAAAATCCATTCGCAAAACGAATGCCCTGTGACTTCGGGTCTTGATATTTCAGTCGGGAAAAATACAAAGAAAAAAAAGCTGATGATTACACCTATAAAATGTGCGCCGATAAATCGATAGCCATTACCTTTATCATATTTTACTCCCGCAATATAATTGACTACCCAGAGGAGAGCACCTCCCCAATAAATCAAAATCGTCCATGGTATGAGAGGAATCTGAGTATCTATCGGTATCGCTACATTGTAAGGCGTTTTAGGTATTGCCAGTGCTCTACCTGTGAAGTAAGCCAGAAAATGAACCGCCAATGCG
>JAZUKG010000175.1:0-5361 GCA_045643145.1 Lachnospiraceae bacterium
GACGGATCGCTCCTTTATGAATATGATCCGGCACTGGATTATATGAAGATGCGTGTAAAGAAAGAGGACGGAGAGATCCTGACTCGTTCGGCGCTGAATTATCTGGCAGAACTGCAGCAGACCGGATATATTGAAAAGGAAAGTGTACCTATTTTTACCGAGGCGATTCATGAGGTGGCTCAAACAGGAAAGGATAAAGAGGTCGTAGTAAAAGCCCTGTTCCCGGGCCGAACTTATCTGCCTTGTAAGTATTACTTCTCGGCTGCACTTGACGACAACGGCAAGGTTTACCGTATTGTGGGAAGAGCGCAGAAACTGGCAGAAGAATAAAGATAAATAAAAAAATCAAGAGACAAAGCTATGAATTTGACAAAAAAGATTTCAAGTTCATAGCTTTTTTCATTTTTTTCCGATAAAGCACTAGTATTCTATCAAAAAAATGATATAGTAAATGTAACATGTTAGTTTGAAGATTCAGAGTAAAATAAAAATACAAAGAGGTAAAATTTATGTTTCAGGTAATTCAAAAGCAAAAGCCGGTTTCCTTTTATTATGATGAGGATTCACTGAGTGGTGTTTGTAAAATTGCTGACAAGGTCAGAGATGATTTAAGAAAGGTATCCGGAAATGAAGCAAAGGTGATTTGCGCGGCAAAGGGAGCAGGCGATATATCCGAGCTCGTTTATTTTGGTACCATAAATCAGAACAAAAAATTAATGCAGTGGGAAGAAGCCGGACTATTGGATTTATCCGGGGTAACAGGAAAAAGAGAAGTTTACGGCTATTACCTTTTGGAAAATATCAGCTTTGAAGCAGAAGACGGAAAAGCGTTTCTGGCGAAAAAGGTTTTGGTGATCGCAGGTAGTGACAAAAGAGGAACGATTTACGGACTGTTCCATTTATCTGATTTATTGGGAGTTTCGGCTTTTGTAAACTGGTCCTTGGTGACTCCGCCTTCAAAAAGCGAGTTTGCTTTGAAAGCGCAGGATCTGGTGATTTCCAAACAGCCAAGTGTGGAATACCGCGGATTTTTTATCAACGATGAATGGCCTGCTTTTGGAAACTTTGCCATGAAACGATTTGGCGGTGTGAATGCAGTACTTTATGAGCAGGTTTTTGAACTGCTATTGAGATTAAAAGGAAACTATTTATGGCCGGCGATGTGGGCGTCTAATTTTGCTATGGACGGCCCGGGACTAAAAAGCGCCAAGCTGGCAGATGAGCTGGGCGTTGTTATGGGGCTGTCTCATCACGAACCTTGTCTGCGTCACGGCGAGGAATACAGCATGGTTCGAGGCAAAGATTCTATCTATGGTGATGCCTGGAACTTTAGAAGCAATCCGGACGGAATTACCAGATTTTGGGAGGATGGCTTAAAGCGTAACGGACACTTGGAAAATGTCATTACAATCGGTATGAGAGGAGAGAGAGACTCTTCTATTATGGGAGAGTCTGCAACCTTAAAAGATAATATTGATTTATTAAAAGATGTGATTACCACGCAGCATCGACTGATTCGTGAAAATGTAAATGAAGATTTGGATCAGGTACCTCGTATGCTCGCACTTTACAAAGAGGTAGAGCCGTTCTATTACGGCGATGAAAATGCAGAGGGTCTTTGTGACTGGGAGGAGCTTTCCGATGTCATCCTGATGCTTTGTGATGACAATCACGGATACCTTCGTACCCTGCCGACAGAAAAGATGCGAGGGCATAAGGGCGGTTTTGGAATGTATTACCATTTTGATTATCATGGAGATCCGGTTTCATTTGAATGGACTGCATCTACTTATCTGCCGGTTGTATGGGAGGAAATGACCACAGCCTATGAATACGGAATCAATAAGCTGTGGATTGTAAATGTAGGGGATTTGGGACTGCAGGAATTTCCGCTTAACTACTTTATGGATTTGGCATATGACTATGATACCTATGGAATCAGTGCACCAAACCAGACAGAAAGCTACACACAAAACTGGATGCAAAAGCAGTTTGGAGCCTTCTTTAAGCCGGAAGATGTGATAAAGATGTCATCGCTGATGACAGAGTACACACGTATCAGCCACAACCGCAGACCGGAACATTTGGGAGATCGTGTATACCATCCGGCTTATGAGAATGAGGCAAATGAGATGCTGGAGCGCATTGACTCCATCATCACAGAGTGTGACAGATTAAAGGAAGTCAGCAGTGAAATATATCCGGCTTTCTATGAACTGTTTTACTACAATACGGCAGCGACCATGAATCTGCACAAAATCTGGATTTATACCACACTGAATCACTATTTCAGTGAAAGAGGTCTGGTGGTAGCCAACACCTATCGTGATTTGGCGCTGGAAGCTTTGAAAAAAGATTTGGCCTATACACAGCAGCTTCATGAAATCGGAGACGGACATTTCTATGGACTCGGAATGGCGCCTCATGTGGGCTTTACCAAATGGAATAAAGAAATGAAGAAAAATCCGGTACTGCATACCGTGTTGCCGGTGGATTCCAATATGCTGATCGCAGGCTTTTTAGAAGAAACAGAATATACCAGCGGCGAGGAATGGACCGGAAAGCCTTTGGTATCCAATGCACTTTTAAATCCGCATACCAAGGAAGTTTCTTTCTATGTGGGATGTGTCAGTGATGTGGATATGGCTTATGAAATCGTCAATGAAAATCCGTTTTTAAAGGTAACCCGAAATGAAGGATCAGCGGATGAGGAGCTTAAGGCAGTGTCCTGTATAAAGGATCCGTATCATGTATGGACGATTACATTGCAGGGAGAGATACCGGCAGATTTATCAGAAACTGTTTTATATATCAGAGCTGCAGAAACCAATGTCGTATTAAAGCTAAAGCTGACTCAGGAAAAAGCAGCGAGTGCGCATACATTGTATGATGGCGTTTTAGCAATAGAAGCATCTGATTTTAACGAGAAAAAGGATGTGGAAAAAGGGGCTTATGAAAAGCTGGATAAATTGGGAAGAGATACAGACGGCATGAAAATATTCCCGGTTACGGCTGACTTTAGAAATGTAGCTTATTCAGACAGACCGTATCTTTGCTATGAGTTTGATTCACAGACAGAATCAAACGGCAGTGTCAGCTTTTATATCGAGCCTACCAATCCGGTTTATAATGATGTGATTATGGAACTGGCGTTTAGTATAAATGATACTGCGCATTCTCGGATTTCAACCAATGAATATCTGTGTCAGGATTATACCGTTGGTGTTTCCGAGCAGTGGGAACAGGGCGTATTAGATCATATTCGTGTGATTACTTCGCAGATTCAGATTCAAAAGGGTCGTAATATACTTAAGTTTTATGCGACCTGTCCAAATATTATTTTAGATAAAATTGTGATTCAGACAGAGGATCATAAATGCAGAGATTCTTATTTGGGACCGAGAACGGAAAAAAGGTAGAAAAATCCTGTTTTCCTAGTACAAAAAAAGAGATATTTTGTGTATAATAAAGAAGGTGCGCGAGCACCTTCTTTATTATTTTATGACCCGGCGAAGTGGGGACTTGTCGGCAGAGTAATAATTAAAGAAAAATGAATGCAAACAGCAAAGTTGTGATGTAAAGGAGAAGGTTTATGTTACGTGTTGCAAAGACAGAAAACGGAATGGTAGAAGGACTGCCATGTCCTGATCCGAGAGTGACTGCGTTTAAGGGGATTCCTTTTGCAAAGCCGCCAATCGGAGAAAACAGATGGAGAGCACCGCAGCCCTGTGATAACTGGGAAGGTACCTTAAAAACCTACGGGTTTGGACCGATTTCCATTCAGGATACACCGGCGCTGGGGACAGATATTTACTGCAGAGAATGGCATGTAGACAGTGAAGTAAAAATGGATGAAGACTGTCTGTATTTAAATGTATGGACACCTGCCAAAACCACTCAGGATAAACTACCGGTTATGGTTTGGTTCTTTGGCGGAGCCTTTCAGTGGGGATACACCAATGAAATGGAATTTGACGGCGAAAGAATTGCCAGAAGAGATATCATTTTAGTTACGGTAAATTACCGCTTGGGGGTAATCGGATTTTTGGCTCATCCTGAGATTTCAAAAGAGCAACCGGATGCTCCTGCAAACTTTGGACATTTAGATCAAAAAGCAGGTCTTGACTGGGTTATTCGAAATATTGAAGCCTTTGGAGGAGATCCTGAAAATATTACCATTGCGGGTCAGTCTGCCGGTGGCGGTAGTGTACTGGCTCAGATGACGCATGAAGACAACTTTAATAAAATCAAAGGAGCCGTTATCTTAAGCGCTATGATTCGAAGCCCTTACGGCGTAGATCCTTTCTTTGTATTCCCTGATTTGAAACAGGCAGAAAAGATGGGCGAAACCTTCTTTGAGTTTTTAGGGGTGGAAACATTAGAACAGGCCAGAGCACTGGATGCGATTTATATTCGTGATAAATACGCAGAGTATGCGGTAGATCACCAGAGATTTGCGACAGTCATTGACGGACAGTTCTGTGTGGGGGACAGCTATGAAAGATTCCTCGCAGGACAGAGAGCAAGGGTACCTGTTATCAGCGGAAATACCGAGGATGAATTTTTGAACTTCATTCAGGCAAAGGATGAAGCAGAGCTGGAGACAAAGGCTAGGGAAGTACTCGGCGAAGATGCAGATAAGTTTCTGGCAATGGAGGAGAGCAAAAAGCTTCTGGCCAACACAACAGATATGTATGCACCTGTCAGCGGTATTGAATGCAGCGTAAAGAGAGCATATCTGGAAAGCGAAAAAATCGATTCGGATTTTAAGGGATATTATTACAGATTTATGCCGATGATTCCGGGATATGATAATCCGGGAACCTTCCATTCGGTAGATTTATGGTTCTTTTTTGAAACACTGGGTAAGTGCTGGAGACCATTCAGAGGTCCGCACTATGATCTGTCCAGACAGATGTGTAATTACCTGACAAACTTTGTAAAGAATCATGATCCGAACGGACTCGATGATGACGGCAGCGAAATGCCAAAATGGGAAACCTATGGAAAGGATAACTGTTTTAATATGTGCTTCAAGACAGAAGGTCCGGTGGCAGAAGTAAAGGATGAGCCGGAATTTATTGAACTTATGATGCAGCATGTATACTAATTTTGTTTGGAAATATATTCGATTGATGATTTTGCATATTCTGACGCAGACGCGCTCTCGCTCAGCTTACTGACGTCCTCAGAAGGTCTGCTAACAGAAAAGCAAAATCATCTATACCATATGTATAGATTGAAAAAATAGAAGATAGCGTTAAGTAAAATATGAAAATAGTAAACGGCCTTGATGATAAATCATCGACGCAAGAAATGAGAGGAAAGAATTATGAAAACAAAGCAGGGATTAAATCCTTA
>JAZUKG010000176.1:0-5192 GCA_045643145.1 Lachnospiraceae bacterium
ATGATGATTTCATGGATGACTGGGACGGTAATATGCCGGACGGAAGTGATGCAGAGGATTACTGGGAAAACTGGTAAGTGAGTTGGTAGGCCGGATAGGGCGGCTGGGCTTGGTATTGTCCTAAATATGGGACTTTGACTATGATATTGTTTGAATACAGAGAAACGAATTGTAGAGTTAATGAATAGCAGGAGGCACCCGGATGAAAGGAACAGATGGAAGATTCTATGATAGTGCATTTGATTTAGACAGAGACGGTAAACTGGACGCAGCAGAATACTGTTTCATGGATGAAGTGCTTTTTGGTAGTGACGACGAGGATGAGGACGAAGAGGATTTCGATGAGGACGAACTGGAAGCCGCTGGTTTAGATCGCGATGAGCTCGAGTGGATGGACGAGGATGAGCGCCGCGAGGCATTGGAAGATGCCGGACTGGATCCTGATGATTTCGATTTCTAGGATAGACAGATATGGACACTCAACGTGATAACTATTATAGGGATAGGATTAAAGTTCGAAGGGAAACTTTACAAATCTAAATTAGCAGGAACAGGGCAGTTGTAGGTCGGAATACAAAGAATGGGAGCAATATGGGACAAGGTTATGGATATAAGTGTAAAAAGTGTAAGCATGAGTATAGCATTTATTTAGGCGTTGGGATGATGTATCCAGAGGTATATCAGAGGACGGTAAAAGCTGCATTGGATGGAGCATATGGAGAAGAATGGCGAGCATTAATGAACAGTCAGAAATATATGGATATCGATGCCTCCAAAGATCTTTATGTTTGTAATTGTGGAGCATGGAAATTAGAAGAAAACCTTTCGGTTTATGCGCCTAATGATTTGAGTGATATTGAGAACAAGCAGTACGGAATAAGAAATGTAAAAGAATGGGGACATGTTCCATATGTATCATGGTATCACAGAGAACAGGGTTATCATTTCATAAAAGCCTATGTGCATAAATGTGATAAATGCGGTATGAAAATGCACAAGGTAGATGAAGACAAGATAGGATCATTGCAGTGCCCCAAATGCGGTTGTGAAAATGATATAACAAGTATTATAAACTGGGACTGACGAGGTACCAAGATGGGGGAACAGGTGGAAAACAGGATCGAATATTTAGATAGGCTTGGTAAGCTGGAGGACAAATATGTCTAGTAGATAAATACGGTATTTCTCGCTTTGTGTCGTGTTTTATTTGGACAAAATCAGATAGATTGAACAGGAAAGGAGGGCGTAAGCATGGATCTGAAAAGATTTGGCGATTTTTTGAAGCAACTCAGAAAAGAAAATAATTATACGCAGGAACAACTGGCTGATATATTAAGTGTTTCAAGTAGAACTGTTTCACGCTGGGAAACGGGATACAACATGCCTGATATTAGCATTTTGGTCGAATTATCAGAACTATATCAGATCAGTCTTTCCGAATTGATCAAAGGAGAAAGGAAAAGCGAGAATATGAATGAAGAAACAAAAGAGGTAGTGCAGTCATTGTCCGAATACGTGAAAAATAATGAGGATAAGGATAGTATTACGACTAGTGGAGATGGATTTATTAGCAAAGAGAAATTAATCGAAGAATATAAAAGCATAAAGCCGGAGAAGAGGATTGAAAAGGATTTAGATTATGTTATGCGTATGATAAAGGGAATCAAGAAATCTATCAAAGAAGATATTTGCGATGAAAACGCAATGTTTAAAGAAAAGCATAAGACATACGCTAAGGAGGATCTGAATGCAATTAGGATGTTGATAGATAGTGTACAGGAAAAAGTGAAGTTATTGTAAAAGGAGGAATCACATATTTGATATACATTGTATCGGATTTACATGGGTGTTATGACCTGTATATTAAATTGATTGAGCAAATAGATTTGCAAGAGGAAGATACCTTATTTATTTTAGGAGATTTGGTCGATCGTGGCGATAAACCTATGGAAATATTGCTTGATATTGCGGAGCGTGATAACGTGGTTGCACTTTGCGGAAATCATGATTATGAGGCCAGATTCTTTTTGGAGAAATATACATTGGGGGAGATGTATTCGACTTTATTTGTGGAGGCATTCAATCTTTGGATCAAAGATGGTGGAAACACTACTTTTGAAGGATTTATAAATTTGTCTGTGGATAAGCAGCAAAAAGTGTTAAAGGTCTTGAAGTCGCAAGCGGTGTTTAAAGAACTGGAAGTGAATCATCAGAAGTTTTTAATGGCACATACTGTTCCTGAAAAGGAGCGTTTTGAAGATTTTGACAGCTGTGTAATTCATGATTTTATAATGGGAGAGCCGGATTATGAGCTTGTATATGATGATAATCTGGTTATCATTACAGGTCACACACCTACCAGTTTTATTGATGAATCTTTTACAGGCAGATTTTGGAAGCAGAATAATCATATCGCTATTGACTGCGGAGCAGTTTTCTATGGTGTATTAGGATGCTTGTGTTTGGATACGCTGGAGGAAATATATGTAAGGTAGAGAACCAAGATAGGGGACAGGTGGAACCGGGATGGATTATTTAGTTAGGCTTGGTAAGTTGGAGGACAAATATGTCTAGTAGGTAAAATGCGGTATTTCTCGCTTTATGTCGTGTTTTATCGGGATGAAATCAGATAGATTGAACGGGAAAGGAGGGCGTAAGTATGGATCTGAAAAGATTTGGAGATTTTTTGAAGCAACTTAGAAAAGAAAATAATTTTACGCAGGAACAACTGGCTGATAAATTAAGTGTATCAAGCAGAACTGTTTCACGCTGGGAAACGGGATATAACATGCCTGATATCAGTATTTTGGTCGAATTATCAGAACTATATCAGATCAGTCTTTCCGAATTGATCAAAGGAGAAAGGAAAAGCGAGAATATGAATGAAGAAACAAAAGAGGTAGTGCAGTCATTGTCCGAATACATTGAAACAAAAGAAGATAAAATGATTTGTAAAAATTTCAAAAAAAGCATAGTGTGTATGTTTTCAATGTATGTTTTTTGGGCGGTATATTTGATAAGTAGATTTTGTAATGTGGGCGCTGAAGTATTATCAGATTTAGTGGTTGTTTTTTTGTTCACTTGGACAATTGCAACAATATCAATTTTAACACCGGCATACGCTTTGCTTGATGGATATTTGCTACGAAACAGAAATAACAAACATAGGGAAAAAATACGAAAGATGCATTGGGTTCTTTCGATATTTTCGATAGCCTTTATGATTGTAGGAACGGTAATTATTTCAGTATATCCTTATTTGGGTATTTAGTGGACGTTATACGGTACTCATTTTTGATGGCAGAAATTTAATAAGTTAGGTTGCGAGTCCAAACTTTGGACAGTCAAAGGTAGTAATTTGATAGTATCAGAAAACCATTTGTTACATGAGTACAGGAGGTACAGAGTATGAAACATATCGTAGTTGATCTTGAAATGAATCCAATTGAAACTTGCTACAAAGAGGAACGAGCAATCTGCAGAAATGAAATCATTGAAATCGGTGCTGTGATTTTAGATGAAAACTTTCAGGAGATAGGAAGTTTTATGACATACGTGAAACCTCAGTACAATCAAAATATTGAGAAAAAAATCAGAAAACTGACAGGGATTACCTATGATATGGTTGCTAATGCTCCTGGCTTTGAAGAGGCATTTCAGATGTTTGTTTCCTTCATTGGCAGCGTAAAGGGAGAGGTTGAAATCTGCCAGTGGAGTGACAGCGATTATACGCAGATTGCAAAGGAAATGCAGTTAAAAAATTATGGGATGAATGAGCGCGAACAGGAAATCATGGAAAACTGGGTTGATTTTCAGGATGAGTTTGGAAAGCAGTTGGGGCTTGAAAGACAGCTTTCTCTAAAGAGTGCTCTTACATATGCAGGTCTTGAGTTTGAAGGCAGACAGCATGATGCTTTGTTCGATGCCAGAAATACAGCAGAGCTTTTATCCATTGCCAGAGTAGAAGATAAACGCAAAAATACACTGGATTTGATTTCAAAGATGCTGAAGCCATCTGAATTTACTACTTCACTGGGAAGTATGTTTGATTTCAGTCAGTTTACATTTGCATAAGGCAGGACAAAATAGGGTTTACAGAGAAATATGTCGATATCATTTATGATTCATAGTCGTTTTGGGAGGTGAATCGCATGAAGAGTAAATTGTCTCAGTTTGGACGAGACTTTCCCATTTTTTCAAAGTTCATAGTCTTTGTATTGGTATTAGCGTTCATCCCAATCGGCTTATTGATTCGAAAAGAATTGATTTACAATAAAGCTGTGACATATGTAAGTAGTGGCGAATATGACAAGGGGCTTGATTTGTTAGAACGTTCTCCGCTTCGGTATCTTAGTTCACGTACTTTGAGGATGGTGTATTACAAGGATACCAAAGAGATTACTCAGTATGCGAAGGTGTTAAAGGAGTATGAGAAGGTAAAAAATCAGGGACCGGATGATGATGCACTCGATATGTACGATGGCCTAAATTATGTTTGCAGAAGACTTGAAGAACTGACTCGTGATGATAAATGGTACTTTTCATATCAGGCCAAAATACAATACGAGGAAATTCAAAAAGCCAGAGACAGCTATAGGGATGAGGCGATGAAAATCCAGCAGAAACATACAGAAGAGGTAGACCGGTTGATCAATTCGCTCGAAAAGAAAAAGAAGGCAAAGACGTCTCCATCACCTTCGCCATCTAAAAAGAGTTCGAGTTCATCTGGTTCTTCGAGAAAATACAGTTCATCCAAGAAAACGACTCCAAGTAAAAAGGTAGAGATGCCTGACTGTGACGACTATGAAGATTATGATGATTTCATGGATGACTGGGACGGTAATATGCCGGACGGAAGTGACGCAGAGGATTACTGGGAGAACTGGTAAGTGAGTTGGTAGGCCGGATGGGTCGGCTGGACCTTTAAATGAAACAGTAACTGCTAGGACATATTGACACTAAAACTCATAAACCTTAAAATGAGGCTAAAACCGAGCTTAAAACGGTATATAATGAATCAAAAGCTATTGTTTTGCATGATTTCTGGACACGACTAATAAACGGCATGCCAGTCGGTTTGCAAAAGTAACTGAGACCCCGCTTCGATTACGGATATGAGGCCTTTGTTTGATCCGACAGATTTGTGATTAGTGTTTAATTAGTTTTGGACTCAGAATAACCTCATCAGGTGG
>JAZUKG010000177.1:0-1558 GCA_045643145.1 Lachnospiraceae bacterium
GAACCCCGTCCCCTAGGGTCAAAAAAGTCTGATATTAAAGATATCATTGCACTTTATCAGAAAGAGGAGTAAACTGATTAGCCGAGATGATTAATTTATTTAAGAAGCATAATATAAAAAAAGAATGCTTCTATAAGGAAAGAAAAATGGCTATTAACGAGAAAACTCAATTATTTGAAACAATGCCGGTGAGAAAGGCAATAGCTGTTATGGCGGTTCCAACCATCATTTCCCAGCTGATAAATCTGGTTTATAATATTATCGATACTTTTTTTGTAGGCCGTACAGGAAATTCTTACATGATAGCGGCAACCTCTGTGGCATATACCATATATATGCTGACGGTTGCTTTCGGAAACCTCTTCGGAATAGGCGGTGGAAGCCTTATGGCCCGTCTGTTCGGAAAGGGAGAATATGAAAAGGCAAAAAGCGTAAGTGCCTACAGCTTTTTCGGAGCAATTCTTATAGCTGTGGCATATTCAATTATTATAGCAGTGTTCTGTGATCCGCTGCTGACATTATTGGGTGCTACGCCACAGACTATAGACTACGCGAGACAGTATGTATATCTGGTAGTGGTACTGGGAGATGTGCCGATTATACTTTCTGCTGTAATGTCACATCTGATCCGTAATGCGGGCTATTCAAAGCAGGCGAGTTTGGGACTCAGTATTGGCGGAATACTAAATATTGCTCTTGACCCTTTGTTTATGTTCGTTATTTTTCCTGAAGGAATGGAGGTTTTCGGAGCCGCACTTGCAACTCTGATTTCAAACATTATTGCGTGCATTTATCTTTTGTGGGTATATTCAAGACTTGGAAGGAATACAGCCCTGTGCATGAGCTTTAAGCGTGCACGTGAAATAGAAAGTCCCGAAGTGAAGGAGCTTTTTTCGGTTGGTGTACCTTCGGCTATCCTGACCGGCCTTTTTGATCTGGCCAACATGTTTCTGAATGCAAATATGGCAAATTACGGTGATGAAGCGGTGGCTGCGCTGGGAATAGTCATGAAGGCAGAGCGATTGCCTAATGCGGTCAATATAGGCATATGTCAGGGAATGATGCCTATCATTGCATATAATTACGCATCGGGTAACAGAAAACGAATGCAGGAAGTAATAAAAACGGCCACAGTTTACGGAATAATAATATGTCTCCTGTCTGTCGGTTTGTTTGAGCTCCTAGCGAATCCGATTACGGAAATTTTTATTAATACGGAAGCGGACAGTGCGGTAGGTGCGGCTGAAACTCTGGCGTTTGCGGCATTTTTCTTAAGAATACGATGCATGGCATCGCCGCTGCAGTTTATGAATTACCGCTGCTCATTCTGCATGCAGGCTATGGGCGACGGAAAGGGAACATTGCTTCATGCCGTTGTGAGAGAACTGGTATTCTACATACCTTTTATGTATATTCTCGATGCCCTGTTCGGAATAAATGGTCTGATTTTCTCATTAATTGCCGGAGAAGGCTGTGGAATGCTTATGGCGATTTTTCTGCTTCAAAGGAAAATGAAATTCATGGAGAAACAGCAATAATAAGCTATGCAGAATAAATT
>JAZUKG010000178.1:0-8245 GCA_045643145.1 Lachnospiraceae bacterium
ATGACCGGCACTTACTTTTCTGGTATTTATTTGCGCTTGCCATTCGTATCCGCATTTTTTACATCTCCACCAAACAGTATCTTTTGACCCTGCAGGTGTGAGGTTTATATCGTAGGCAGTGTTCTTTTTAAAATGCCACTGCTTTACCATATGCGGATGCTTGGCAATGGTATCCATTTTGCATACCGGACATTCCTGATTACTTGCAAAATTACTGATAGAACGTGTAAACGGATGCCCTTCTTCACAGATAAAATTCGCGGATTGATTCATGTAAAGTAAAGCATCGTCCAATTTCATCTCATTGTTGTAGTCCCACATATCTACGGAGGCAGGAACGTTAAGTTTCAGACTATTTTGTCTGTAGTACTCCTCTTTATCCTCTTTCAGACATTCAGGACATCCATATGGGGCTTTTTTAATATTGCAGACCTTAATTGGATATGGTTTATGTTTCCCACGGCTGCAATTCATGTAGATTTCTTTACCTGAAGCTTTTGGTGTATTCTCTGGGGTTAGTCCGTCACTAAGTTCCCTATTCCAATGTACGGATGCGTCAGGGTTCTTATGAGCGAAACTGTCCGTGAACTTCAAACCGTATTCTTGCGAAAAGGTTCGCTTCAAGTCATGGCTTGGGCATTTTCCGCCTCTTGAAGAGCATCTGTCAGATATCTTTTGCGTCCATTCATAACCACAGTCAGGGCACTTCCAAAATGCAACTTCTTGTGAATTTGCACTGGTAATGGATGGGTCAAGTGTATTTTTCTTAAAATCCCAGAATCTGTAGCTCTCCGGTCTGGAAGTTTTTATGCTGTATTTTTGTAAATGATCTAATCGCTTGCATTCCGTGCACTGCGGGTCAGCAGTAAATAAGCATACCTTACGTGTAAAATGATGACCTTTCGGGCATTTCAACTTTGCTTCATACAACGATAATGCTGTGATTGAACTTGGAGAAATGTCATTATTCTCGAAATCCCAAAATTCTAAGATTTTTGGAACTCTGGTAGCTAAATCATTTATGCCGTCGGCAATCATCCTCGTTCTGCTTCTGCAAAACGGGCATCCCAGTGGGTTGCCATCTTGGTCATACAGATTATATAGTTCTGTACTAAACTTATGCCCATTGTTGCAACTAAAGAAGAACTTAAGATTTGATTGTCTGTGGGTGTTATCAGGCGTTGCATCTCCGTTCTTTCCATAATCCCATAAAGTTGCCATTTCCGGATTTGCGTCTCTAAGTGTGACTATATGGTACGTTTCCTTTACAAATGCATTCTTTTCACAACTGCCTTCTGTTCCGTCATAACCGCAGTGTGGGCAATATTGTCGCTTGCGCCATAAATTTGCCGTCCATGACCATGTATAGTCGCAATTAGGGCAAGCCAGTTCAATGGATCTTCTGTCACTTTGAATATAGTCTTTAATAGTTTCGACCGTGTTATATTTCTCGTTCAAAAACAGTGTTGTGTTCGTGACATTTACAAGCAACGATTTACTACATGTCTGACATGTTGGCGATTTTGTGAAATCGCATATTTTTTTGAACTCATCATGTCCGTTCGCACAGACAAAATGAGCCTTTTTAGAGGAATAAGGCAATAGTTCTTCAGGATTAAGGTCCAAAAGTTCATTCTGAACATAATCCCACATGTCGACTGCCGCAGGAATCTTCGAAAAAAAGTCTGTTTCACCCGGGAACGCTACTTTTGCGTTTGGACTACAATAAATACAGCCAACATTGTGCATGTCACGGTCGGAAGTCATTTTGCGTATTTTCTTGTGAAATAAGTGTTTCGGATTATTAAGACATCTGAAATATGCAGAATTATCAGATGAAAAACTCACATTATCCGGGGTCATATCACCATTTAGGTCGTAGCACCACATGTTTGCAGCACCCGGATTAATTTCTCTTAATGTTCTCATGCACTACTCCCTATAATTTATCAAAGAGGTTTCTTATCACATTGTTCTTCGGGGCGACTTCAGTATCTGCGGTTACCAGATGATCTTCTACTGCATCGGACGATATGATGCCTGAGGTGGTTTTTAATAATCCATCCTGCTTTAAGAGTTCATTGGCAATTTCGGGATTTACATAAGTATCGATAAAGGTGCGTAGTTTCTGTATTTCTTCCTGCTGGTTTCGGAATTTAGCCTTAAAAAGCTTGTTTTGCTCAGATAATAAACCATTATCGGCTTTTAACATTTCTGTTTCAGCCATAAGTGATGCAATTTTCTCATCCTGTTCTTTGGACTTTCTGATACAGTAGCCTGCAGATTCGGATAACTGCTGATAATAGTTATCTCTTTCCACAAGTGCTTTTTTAAGAGCTGTAGGCGAGGTGTTCTTAGCAAGGAATGAATCAATGTCAAGATTTCGGAATACTACGGCCCGATTTTGATATGTTTCATCAGCATTGGTTTTCAGTTCTTCGATGCGCTCGCGTACCGCACTGTTTCTTCGTATAACGTAATCCTGCACGTCTTCATAGCCGTTCTTTCGTACAAATTCAGCAAATGATGGTATCTTTAACTTAGAGATATTTTTGTTACATGCTCCGATGAAATACTGGTCAAGTAAATTGAGTAATGTTTGGTCGTCTATTTTTGCCTTTCTTCCCATTGTTTTTCTCCTTTAGTTTCAAGGTATTTCATCTTTTGTTCAAAGTATTTCTGATAGGTTACAGAACTGCTCTGTAAGCGATTTAAAGCTTGTATTATGTCTTCTTTATCGGTAATGCCAAGTCTTACCTGCTTTATGATGTCTTTTAGGAATTTGCAGTCATCTTCGATACTACGCTTGTACTTGCCGTCATCATCAAAGAAACGTTCGCTGTTTTTCTTGGAATAGAAACTGCATTGCGGACAATATCCAATTTCCCCGTTTTTACCAACTGCCTTTATACAGTCTGAAATATCACCTGCGGCATAAGATTTTGAATAGCATTTTCCGCCATCTTCAAGCTTGATACAGCTTTTAACCGTATCTGGAAGAGATATTTGCGGACTGATATTGTAGGAAACATTACCTTTTAACACTTTTCTGTACTGTTTGTAGGTCCGGCACTCAATTAAGTGCGTGATATTTGAGTAATAATGAGCCGACATTTCCATGTTTTCGTGTCCTGCAAGCATCATGGCAAGAACCGGTGTGCCACCTTCCGCGATAATGTTAATAAGAGCAAGATGTCTGGTATCGCCCAAATAAAGATAGTTGATTTCACCCTCGTTTAAATGGGTAGATGCCCGGTCATGAACAATTTTTAAGCCGTAACGTCTTTCTATTACATCATGGAAGAAATAACGGAGCACACAATGCAGGTTGATATATGTAAAATAACGGCTGTTTTTATGCTTGGTCTGTCCCCAGTGTTTATAATGCGTATCTGAGACGAATAATGTCTCCAGTTCGGTAGGGGCAAAATCAGATGTAAACCGGATATACTCTTTTATCTGTAAAGCCAGTTTTTCAGGTATTTTATACTGGACTTTGATATAATCTTCATCAATCTGATAAGAAACCGTGCCATTACCGCCTTTTAACTTGTTTCTTCGTAACGTAATATAGGTGCCGTCCTTTTTTTCTTCCAGACAGTTACGAGGTGTTAAAATAAACTCCCTCGGACGAAGCGGAATTACAGTAGTTATCTGCCACCAAAGGAAAAGCGGATAATAAAATAATCTTGTATCTCTGTCTAAATCAGAACTCCAGTAGTCATTTATGATGTCATTAAACAGAAAATAACTGTCAAAACTGGCAAGTGGACGCTGCTTATTTGAATGGTCTGAATACTGGATTTCCGCCAGAAGGTCAATTTTATCCATGAAACTTTCCATAATTTCATTTTCGGTATCAGCAACCGGAAGCATGGATAAAAACTCTACGACACGGTTTGGATTTGTGATAAACAGGGAATCTGAATCCAGTTCTTCAGGTGCGGTTCCTACCATTCTTTTGATGTCATTGAGTGTATCCCTTAAGGTATTAAGAATGATTTTACCCATCGTAAACATCACATAGGTTTTCACATAATCAGTAAAATCCGCAAAAGAAAGATGAAAAAGTTGTTTGTAATGCTTGTTATAGGACACTTCATTGAAGTTGAACTTCATTCCGACATTTGAGTACTCATCCGAAAGCTGCCAGCGTTTATCATTAAACGAACTCCCAATAATGATATTTTTGGCTTTATACTCTTCGAAAATCTCTTTTCCTTTTTCGATACAGGAGTTATCCATGCTCTGAATACCGATTACGATATCATACATTTTTGTATTTAATGCTAAATTATTCATACTGTATTCTCCCTGACGATTTCTTCTAGCATCTCTCGCGCTTTATCTCCGTACTGCTCACCCGTACACTGCAGAATCTCATCTAGCGATGGAAGGATATGTTCTTTTAGTAATACCCTATATTTATTACGGGTCAAATTGTCCTTAGCATTTTCGTACAGACTAAGCATACGGTTGTACTCGCTTACCAAAAGGAAAACGGTTGCTTTTGTACTGATTTCATATTCGCATCCGATACACTGCTTTCGGTCAGCATATGGACACATTTTGTGAAGTGCAGTCATCAAACATAGGCATTCATTCTGCTTTGAAACGGCTGTTCCACTGCCGATGTTGTGAAGAACCTGCAAAAGTTCATCTTTCTGGTTATTTTCAGCACCCAGAACCTTTACCAATGTCTCTTTTGCCTTGTTCTGAGACGTTTCACTAATTTTTACAATCTCTTCTACTTCGTTTGGAGTCATATCCAGTATTTTTATCAGCTCAGTCTGTTTTTGCACAGAAAGTTTGTTGTATTCTGTTCCGGTAATCATCTTTAAGAGCATAGCAGGAATAAATGATAATACCCCTCGCTCAAATAGTTCCATAGCAACAAATTCAGCCGTAAGACCGCTGAAATTCGCATCTTTAAGGTAGACTGCAGTGGTACGTGCAAACTCGCCATATGAGCCTTTATGGCTTCTTGCAAGTGCTGCAAGGATATAACCTTTCATCTGCATGCCGGAAGTTCCAAGAATATCATCCGTAAACATGTCAAATGCCTGTAAATAGGATTTATTGACAGAACGCGAACGGAAGTTAGCCTCAAGGAATAAAGAGCCTATTTCCTCTCCCATGTAGCGTGTAATACGGTCATAATCCGAAATACAGCGTACCAATGGGGTATCATCCGGTACACCTTCAAGCTGTCTGTGTGCTTCACAAATGGCAAATAGCGTCCCCATATGCACTTCTGCACTTTCCGGTACGCTGAATTTAATGGAACTGATACCAGAATGGGAAGCTGTTTTTGATGGTTGTAGTGGCAGACTGTTTAAATGCCACGTGATACTGTATAAAGTCAGTCTGGCATCTTTTTCAGGGAAACTGTCATTTATTACGTTATCAATAACATCTTCCGGTGTCATTGTCAGCTTCGGATGGTAAATCCGGATAAGGTCCGTGTCTCTAAGTGAGCAAATAAAATGTAAAGAAAGAAACAGCCAAGTATCAGCATAGTTTTTCGATTTTGCAGCCTTTTTGTACATGTCATTGTCAAATATATATTCCACATTAAACAGATAATATACGAGTTCAAGATACTCGTCGCGGTCATATGCTTGCGTTGCAGCTGAATTCTCGTATCTTTTCTGCATAATATAGTCATTGATATACCTAGTTTTGTAAGTATCCTTTAGCCATGACAAAAAGAAAGTCAGAATATCTCCCAGTTGTTTGCTTAATTCTTCATAGGTAGATTTCATCAGTTCTTTTACATCATTATCTGTCATAATACAGAAGTCTTTCTTCTGAAAAATCAAAAGAAAATCCAAAAGATGATAAACCATTGAGTCCGGCACCGAAAACTCATCGACAAATTCCGACAATTTTGGCGCTGAATCAGGAAAACGCTCACTGTACATGCCAGTTAATAACGATACCTTATCTGTATCATTTAACCCGGAATGTTTAAAATACATTTCAATCCTTGGGAATATTATGTCTGCATCCACTTTTCGGACGTATAAAGCACCATCTTCCCATACCGGTTCGATTCCGAACCAGTCATTATCTTCTAAAAAGTCTGTCAACCTGATTTTATAATCTGGATATGGTAATTCGAGTTTGTCTGCTATAAAATCAGCCCAGATATTCAATTCAATCATTTAAATCTCCATGTTCTGTGGCCGCCTGCCACGAAATAAAGTCAAACAGTTTCGAATTGACGTGGCGATACTGCTTTTCAAGTTCGCCTTTATTTTGCAAGTATGTAAGAGCACTTATTGGTGAGCCGTCTCCACGCCAGTACATCAGTCCGGCAACATCCTCGCCATATAGTGTGAGTTTTACGGAAAACCAGTGTCTTAAGATATGCGGGCTGATGTTATTTTCTATTAAAAGGTGCCCGTAATTTACTACTTCAGCATCTTCATCAGTAAGAAGTATAGGTATCAGTTCTTCTATTACTTTTCTGAATTTCTGGTAATAGTTATCATAAGTAATGGCTTTTCCTTGTTTATTAACGGTCAAAGCACCGTAATCAGCTTCGTATTTGCGTTTTTCCATGTAATCCATATAAATCCTGTAGCATTCCATAAAAGACTCTAAAAAAGTCGGATAAACACGCTGAACACGTTCTTTTTTTATGGCACCAACAGATTTAAGATCACTTCGAAGGTTTAATTCCTTTTTCAAATCGATGATAATGTCTGTAATTTCCCCATTTTGGGTAACAAATCGGATTCCCGGTCCAAGTGCACTGTCTGCACGTCTGACATTACATGCTTCTGCTGGTCTTAATCCTGCAAATGCACTTAATGCTACCAGCATAAGAATATCCGTGTGCTTCTCAATTACAAGGTTCATGAGCATGTTAAACGCTTTGTTTGGCATATCTCTGAATATTTTTCTGACTTTCCCTGAATAAGTCACATCAAATGCCGGTACTTTCTTTTTGACAATATTTCCACGCCTGTTACGTGTTGTGACGGTTTTATACAGCTCTGCATGTTTGATTTTACATTTTCCGTTATTCTTACTGATAAATTCATCCAGAAAATCAATAATTGTTTTAATACAGGAAACAACAGTATTTTTTGTACGTTCACAGTTATCATCCGGAAGCATACCATTCCCGTAATCGTTTAGAAATTCAGATACCATGCTAACAGTCAGGTCATTTAATGTTTTAATATGATATTTGTCAAAGAAGACATAATTAAGAAGCTTTGCCACATAATAATGTCTGCTGTTTCCGTCATCAGTTACCCTGCGGGCATACTGCTTCTTTGAAGAACGAATGTATCTGTGGAAATCCGTAAAAGCGCAGATGTCCCCTTGTTCGTCCTTTAATACAATGAATTTACGTGTGAGTAATTCGGACTCTTTAAAGACGAGCGTATGCTCGTAGACTGAAAAATGATAAGTCATTTGTGATATATGATTGTCTCCTGTATCCGGCAAAATGCAGGAGCCTCATACTAAAAATGGGTATACTAAATATAACAGTTGTCTTTTCAAAAACTGTATGCTACAATTTTAGTATGAAGCAAAGCTTTGGGCTTGATAATTATCTTTGGTCGGATTGGTATCAAGTCTATTTTTTTGCCTATTTTTCATATTGTAACATACATAATGGACCAATAATTACTAATTTTTTAGTATTTTTAAATTGTCATTTTCTGAGCCGACACATTCTCAAAAATGAACTTTATTTTTTGTATATTTCACTCTTCTTCTATCAGATTCAGATAAAGAAAATGAACTTTATTTTTCCAAATTATTTCGTTCATTTTGGAATAAAGTTCATTTTTGAAAAAGTGTACTTTATCGTTCTATCCCAGTACTCATAAGGGTTACAGAGGGTTTAGAATAAAGTTTAAAATTTTTTACTTTTAGTAAAAAAAAATTTTTTTGAAAAATAGGTGGAAAATGAACTTTATTTTTTAGAAAAGCAAAAAATATATTTAGTCCAAAATAAGCAAAAATGAACTTTATTTTTCTCCCTTTTTACATTTGTGTTCTTTATAATATAGACAGAGAAAAATCAGATTTTATGGCTAAGGAGGTGAGTGGCAAATGCTATTTAGTGCAGAGCAGATTTCACAACCATATTCAGGGGAGTATGAAGAAAAGATATATGATATAGAGAGCAATTGGAACTCATCTGATTGGACTTGGATTAAATTTGAAGAAGAGGATTCTATATGGTGTGGAGAATTCAGGGGTAAATATATTGGAGTGG
>JAZUKG010000179.1:0-24841 GCA_045643145.1 Lachnospiraceae bacterium
GAATGAAGTGGCAAATATTTTAAGAAATGCTACCTCAAAGAGTTTACTTATTCTCGATGAAATCGGACGAGGTACGTCGACCTTTGATGGGTTGTCCATTGCCTGGGCAGTGGTAGAACATATCAGTAACCGCAAGCTAATTGGAGCAAAGACTTTATTTGCTACTCATTATCATGAACTGACTCAGCTTGAGGGAAAACTTAACAGCGTAAATAATTATTGTATTGCTGTTAAGGAAAAAGGTGATGATATTGTTTTCCTGCGAAAGATTGTTAAGGGCGGTGCAGACAAGAGCTATGGTATTCAGGTAGCCAGACTTGCCGGTGTACCGGAAATGGTGATTGTCAGAGCCAAAGAAATTGCCCAAAGCTTATCGGATAATGATATTACCCAAAAGGTAGAAAGTATTCAGGTAGGAAAACTGAACGAAAAGGGTAAAAATACAGTAAAGAAGTTAGATCAGGTAGATCTGGCACAGATGTCACTTTTTGATACCGTCAAGGATGAAGATGTCATTGAAGAATTGAAAAATATGGATATTTCCAATATGACACCTATGGACGGACTCAATACACTATATAAATTGCAAAACATGTTAAACAACAGATGGAGTAATTTTGGTAATGAATGAAATACATATTCTTGACAGCCAAACAGTAGATCAGATTGCTGCCGGAGAAGTAGTAGAAAGACCTTCTTCCGTCGTAAAGGAACTCGTAGAAAACGCCATTGATGCCGGTGCAAGTCATGTAACGGTAGAAATAAAAGATGGCGGAGTCAGTTTTATACGTGTTACCGATGATGGTTTTGGTATCGATAAAAGTCAGCTGGAAAAGGCTTTTATCAGACACGCTACCAGCAAGATTCAAAGTGCAAATGATTTAGAAACCGTTTTAAGCCTGGGATTTCGAGGTGAAGCATTATCCAGTATTCTGGCTGTTTCACAGATGGAACTTATGACGAAAACCAAAGATGCATTAACCGGTAGTATGGTTAGGGCCGAGGGCGGTAAAATAACGGATATTCAGGAAGCCGGACTTCCGACCGGTACGACTGTTATTGTCAGACAGCTGTTTTACAATACACCTGCCAGACGTAAGTTTTTGAAATCCGCACAGACAGAAGGCAGCTATATTGCAGATTTACTGCAGCATATTGCTCTGTCCAAGCCGAATGTGGCAATTCAATTTATTTCCAATAACCAGACAAAATTCTTTACATCAGGTAACGGAAATATCAGAGAAATTATATATAGTATTCATGGGAAAGAGGTTGAAAAACAGCTTTTGGAAGTAAATGCTGAAATGGAAGGTGTAAAGCTCACCGGCTTTATCGGAAAACCCATCCTAAACAGAAGCACACGTTCCTATGAAACTTTTTTTGTAAACGGGAGATATATCAAGAGTAATTTACTATCTTCCAGCATTGAAGAGGGATATCGCACCTTTATGATGCAGCATAAATTCCCTTATGTATGCTTATATTTTGATTTGGATCCATTGATGATTGATGTCAATGTGCATCCTACCAAAAGAGAAATTCGTATCAACGAACCGAATGAACTTTTGAGATTTTTACAAAGAGAAATCAAAGATACCATTACCAATGCAACTTTAGTACAGGAATTCAATGCTTCTCCTTTCAAAAAAGAGGAAAAACCGGCGGAAACTCCAAAGGTAAAAATGCCTCAGCCATTTGAGGTGGAGCGCCGCGTTCATGAAGCAGATGCAGTGTATACGGACAAGCCTGTATTTAACAAAATCATTGGTATGGATACCAAAAAGAATGCTGCAAAGCCGGAGCCAAGTCTTCATAATAACAACATTATCAAACAAAAGGATACACTGATTATAGAAAAAGCGGAGCAGCTTACATTATTTGAAGATACTGCATTTTTAGATAAAGAAGTCAAGGATATCAAACTGCTCGGTCAGGTTTTTGATACCTATTGGTTGTTTATGCTGGACGAGAAACTGTATTTTATGGATCAGCATGCAGCACATGAAAAAGTAATGTATGAAAAATTCATGAAGCAGTTTCATGAAAAAGAAATCGTTTCACAGATTGTAAATCCTCCTATGGTGATTGAACTTTCACCAAAGGAAAAAAGAGTACTCGAAAATCATTTGGAAAGCTTTACCAGACTGGGCTTTGAAATTGAAGATTTCGGTGATAACAGTTTTACTGTCAGACAGGTACCTTTGGATTTATATGGATTAAGTGAAAAACAGCTCTTTTTAACTGTGCTCGATGAGCTGGTGGAAAATGAAGTAAAGGGAGACAGCGATGCAGTCTGTATGAAGATTGCCAGCATGAGCTGTAAGGCAGCTGTAAAGGGAAATATGAAAATTTCCGTTCAGGAAGCAAATGCTCTGATTGAGACTTTGTTTACGCTGGAAAATCCGTTTAACTGCCCTCACGGCAGACCAACCCTTATTTCTATGAGCAGATATGAAATGGAAAAGAAGTTTAAACGTTAGACTATGAAGAAGAAATTAGTGATATTAACTGGTCCTACGGCAGTCGGGAAAACAGATTTGTCGATTGGACTGGCAAAAAGAATACAGGGTGAGATTATCAGTGCAGACTCTGTTCAGGTCTATCATAAAATGGATATCGGATCTGCCAAAATTATGCCGCAGGAAATGCAGGGAGTACCACATCATCTGGTAGATGTATTGCCGTTTACCGAAAACTTTGATGTAGTAACCTTTGCCGAGATGGCAAAAAAAGCAATGAATGAAATTTATGACAGAGGGCATATCCCGATTCTGGTCGGAGGAACGGGTTTTTATATCCAGGCTGTTTTATATGATATTGATTTTGAAGAAACTGAAAGCAGCGAAATGCGCGTAGAACTGGAAAAGTTAGCGGATGAAAAGGGTGCACATTATATGCACGAAATGCTGAAAGAAGTTGATCCGAAATCTGCAGAAGATATTCATGAAAATAATGTCAGAAGAGTGATTCGTGCCATCGAATACTATAAACTGACCGGTCAGAAAATATCAGAGCACAATAAAGAACAGCATGAAAAAGAATCTCCGTATGATTTCCAATACTTTGTGTTAAACGATGACAGACAAAAGCTTTATGACCGAATTGAAAAACGAGTGGATATTATGCTGGAGCAGGGACTGGTTGAGGAAGTCAAAGGTCTGATGGATGAGGGCCTTACCAAAGAAATGACGGCTATGCAGGCCCTGGGCTATAAAGAAATCGCAGATTATTTAACCGGCGATATTACGCTGGAGGAAGCGGTATATCGAATCAAACGCGACACCAGACATTTTGCTAAAAGGCAGCTTACCTGGTTTCGCAGAGAACGAAATGTCACCTTTGTGAATAAGCCTGATTTTGGATATGATAATGAGAAAATGCTCGATTTTATGTGCGATAAAATATTTTCATAAATTCAGTATATTTATTCACTTCTGTTTATTTAAATTAGATAATTATATATTTTTATAACGCAGGAAGACATATATAAAACGACGACAAAGTTTTTGGCTAGTGTCAGTGCTTAACGAGGTATTTTCGAGTTTAGCACTGCTACATCTTGCCAATTAAGCGAGAGCGGCTTTGGAGTGTTTTATATATTGTATTCTTGAAATAAGAGTACTATTTTTTAAGGGAGAACAACATTGAATCAAACAAAAAACATTTATGCATCCATGGGAATTGATGAGGATGTTTACGAATACGGACAAATCGTCCTTGAGGAATTAAAAGACTGGTTTACCAAAATTGATGAAAATGCAGAAAGAAGTCAGCTAAAGGTAGTGAAAGCAATGCAGGATGCAAAAGTTAGCGAAGCCTGCCTTTTGGGAACTACCGGTTATGGCTACAACGATATCGGAAGAGATACCTTAGAGGAAGTCTATGCAAACCTTTTTGAGGCTGAGGCTGCTTTGGTCAGGCCACAGATTACCTGCGGTACTCACGCATTGGCTTTGGCACTTATGAGTAATTTAAGACCGGGAGATGAGCTTTTATCGCCGGTTGGAAAACCATATGATACCCTGGAAGAAGTCATTGGTATCAGACCATCCAAGGGAAGCCTGAAGGAATATGGCATTACTTATAGTCAGGTTAATTTGCTTCCGGACGGAGAATTTGACTTTGAAGGTATTAAAAAGGCCATCAATGATAAGACAAAACTGGTTACTATCCAGAGATCAAAAGGTTATGAACCGAGAAAAACATTATCAGTAGAAAGAATCGGCCAGTTAATTCAGTTTATCAAGTCTATCAAACCGGATGTCATCTGTATGGTAGATAACTGCTATGGAGAATTTGTTGATGAAAAGGAACCTGTCAGTGTAGGAGCAGATATGGTTGTCGGATCATTAATCAAGAATCCGGGCGGAGGATTGGCTCCGATTGGCGGATATATCGTTGGTAAAAAAGAATGTATTGAAAATGCAGCTTATCGTTTAACATCTCCGGGTCTGGGAAAAGAAGTAGGTGCCTCTCTCGGAGTTTTAAAGGATTTTTATCAGGGACTGTTTTTAGCGCCTTGCATTACAGCAAATGCGTTAAAGGGAGCTATCTTTGCAGCAAATCTGTATGAAAGACTGGGCTATGATGTAGTTCCAAAGGCAAAGGAAGAACGTTTTGATATTATTCAGGCAATTACTTTCCATAATCCGGATGCGGTTATCGCATTTTGTCAGGGAATCCAAAAGGCAGCTCCGGTTGACAGCTTTGTCACCCCTGAGCCTTGGGACATGCCTGGATATGATGCCAAGGTTATTATGGCGGCAGGAGCTTTTGTTTCCGGCTCTTCAATCGAACTTTCCGCAGATGGTCCGATGAAGGATCCGTATGCAGTCTATTTCCAGGGAGGATTAACCTTCCCACATGCGAAATACGGTATGCTTTGTACATTGCAAAACTTAAAAGAAAAAGGAATTATTACGGCAGATGACATAAAAAAAGCATGTTTATCGTCGAAAAATTAACAATTGTTTAAGTATACAAGCTTTACTTACTTATGCTAAAATATTAGATGGTTTGAAATGAAAACGTCTACTGAGCATAAAATGATATGGTATACAAACAATTAAATGAAGAAGGCAAGTTTCAAATGCTTCCCTATGATAAATTCCAGAAATATGGTGCGCATTCCTTGTCAGATGAAGAACTTTTAGCAATTATTCTTCGTACAGGAACAAAGGGAGAGGATGCACTGACTCTGGCAATTCGGGTTCTAAATATTGGAACCAAAGGACAGGGATTATTGGGGCTTCATCATGTCACCTTGAATCAGCTGATGAAAATCAAGGGGATTGGTATCGTCAAGGCAATTAAGCTTTTGGCAATTGCGGAGCTTTCCATGAGAATGGCTACAGCAAAAAGAGAAACAGATATCTGCTTTTTAAATGCGCAGTCGGTTGCTTTTGCTTATATGGAGTCAATGAGACATTTGGAACGAGAACATTTTGTGGTTATCTTTTTGGACCATAAAAGCCGCAGAATCAAGGATGAGACTTTATCTGTCGGAGATGGCAGGAGTACCATCATTTCTACCAGAGAAATCATGATAAAGGCATTTGAATGTCATGCTTTTTCTATTATTTTATTACATAATCATCCAAGCGGAGATCCGACTCCCAGTCGGCAGGATATTGCCCTGACCGAGGAGATTTCGGAGGCTTGTGAATTAGTTGAAATCAGACTGTTAGATCACCTGATTATTGGTGACAATACTTATACAAGCTTAAAGGAGAAAGGAGTTTTATAATGGCTTCCAGCGCATATGGTATCGATTTGGGTACCTCTAATATTAAAATATACGGTAAAGGTGAAACGGATGTTCTTACACAAAAGAACATGATTGCGATAGAGGGTAAGGATTATTTATTTGCATATGGTGATGAGGCATTTGAAATGTACGAAAAAGCACCGGCAAATATTCATATTTCATACCCACTTTGTAACGGTGTTATTGCAGATATTAATAATATGCAGACTTTGGTAAAGTGCTTTATTTCGCAGATGTGCGACGGTCAGGTTAAGCCGGCTGATTATTATATTGCAGTACCAACTGATGTTACAGAGGTTGAAAAGAGAGCTTTCTATGATTTGGTAAAAAATTCCAATGTAAAGGCTCGAAAGATTATGGTTGTTGAAAAAGCAATTGCAGATGGTCTGGGAATGGATATTGATGTAAAGACTTCTCAGGGTATTTTAGTCGTTGATGTTGGCTTTGATACCACTGAAATTTCGATTCTTTCACTCGGAGGTATCGTTCTGAGTAAATTGATTAAAGTAGGCGGTCAGAAATTTGATGAAGCAATTCGTAACGCTGTACGTAAGGAATATAGCCTTATGATTGGTCAAAAGACTGCTGAAAAGGTGAAAAATTCCTTAAGCGATCTGGCAGAATCAGGAACAGGTGCGACAGTATACGGTCGTGATATTGTGACAGGTCTTCCGGTAGAAAGACAGATTCCGACAGATTTAGTGGATGATTGCTTATTAGAACATTTCAGAACAATTGTTGATAATGTAAAAGTGATTTTGGAGAGAACTCCACCTGAACTGGGAGCTGATATTTATCGTCATGGTATTTTTCTGACAGGAGGTGCCAGTCAGGTACACAAGTTAAGCAGTCTGATTAGTGAAGGAACCGGTCTTAAGGTAAATCTGGCAGAAAGACCGATTGAAAGTGTGGCTTTAGGTCTTGCCAGAATTATTCAGGATGATAATTTTAAGTCCGTAGCATATTCTATCGAGGATATGAAATCAGTATAAGTTGTAACTATTTGATATTTGCCATAAGGATTATCCTTATGGCAATACCTTTGGAGGCTTAAATGAGGCGAAGAAGAAAAAAAATTACCATACCAAGTAAATATTTGTTGCTCATTATGACCTGTATCTGTGTGCTTCTTATGGCTGTTACTTTCTTTACGGATATTATTGTCACACCGATTAACAGCGTTGCCGGTTTTGTAGTGGTCCCGTTTCAGTCAGGTGTCAGCAATATCGGAAACAAGCTGGTAGACAAGTCAAAGCAGCTTCAGAATGTTCGTGATGTTATGGCTGAAAATCAGTCATTAAAGGAACAGGTAGATAATTTAACCATGGAGAATAACTCTCTTCAGCAGGATAAATATGAGCTGAATCATTTGAGAGAATTATATAAACTGGATCAGGAATACGAAGAATACAAAAAAATAGGTGCAAAGGTCGTATCTGCAGAAGCAGGTAATTTCTTTCACAGCTTTGTAATAGATAAAGGTTTATTGGACGGCATTCAGGTAGATATGAATGTTATGGCCGGCAGTGGATTGGTTGGCCGAGTGACTGATGTCGGAGATGACTGGGCCAAGGTTATGAGCATTATTGATGATAATTCCAATGTCAGCGGAATGGTATTGTCGACAGAAGATTCCTGTATGGTTCAGGGAAACCTGGAAACCATTCAAAACGGAGTTATTACCTTCTCAAAACTGATCAACGGCGATAATCCGGTAAAAGAAGGAGACAAGGTTGTTACTTCTCAAATCAGTACGAAATATTTACCGGGTATTTTGATTGGATATATTACAGAAATCAATTCTGATTCAAACAACTTAACCAGCTCCGGATTTTTAACTCCGTGTGTGGATTTTGCACATTTGGAAGAGGTTTTGGTTATTACCGATTTGAAAAAGGATTATACAAAAGAAGCAGAAAACAAAAAGTAATCAATTGTAAGGGAAAGAAATGAAGAAGACAGTATTTATGATTTTATCCGTATTGATTGCTTTTGTTTTGCAGTCTACGGTTTTTCATTTAGTATCATTTGGAGGCATTACTCCAAACCTTCTCATCATTATTACCTGTGTGTTTGGCTTTATGTGCGGACAGACTCCGGGGTTATTGGTGGGTTTTTTTGCAGGCCTTTTATATGATATTTTTTATGGAAACATATTATGTTTTTATGCCCTGATATTTATGTATGTGGGCTTTTTGAATGGTTACTTTAAGCAGATTTTTTACAAAGAAGATATTAAGCTTCCGATCTTGCTTATTGTATCGAGTGATATGGTATACGGCATTATTATTTATGTGCTTCAGTTTTTGCTGCGAGGACGTTTCCATTTTGGATATTATTTTATGCACCTGATTTTGCCGGAAATGGTTTATACCGTACTTATGACACTTTTATTGTATCCGATTATGCGTTGGGTCAATAATAAACTGGATGATTTAGAACAAAGGAGTGAAGATACTTTTGCTTAAGACAATAAAAGAAGCAATTATAAATATGGTCACCTCCAGAATTTTTGTTCTGATTTTGGTATTTACCGTATTATCTTCCGTATTGACATATCGTTTGTTTGATTTACAGATTGTAAATGGTCAGGATTATTTGGATCATTTCAAATTAAAAATCCGTAAAGAGCGTACCATTCCGAGTACCAGAGGAAAAATATATGATCGTAACGGAGAACTTCTGGCTTATAACGAGCTGGCATATTCTGTTACCATTGAGGATGTATTTGAATCCGGCAAAACAAAGAATGCAGAGCTGAACAAGACCATTGCATCCCTGGTTGAAATGATTGAGGCAAACGGGGACAAGATAATCAATGATTTTGATATTGTTTTGGATGAAAATCACAACTATCAGTTCACGGTAGAGGGCAGACAGCTCAAGCGTTTTTTGGCTGACGTCTATGGTAAGGTCCATGTAGAAGATTTGGAATATTATCAGGAAACAGCATCAGCAAAGGATGTAATTGAGTATCTGGCAGGTACAAAAAAATTCGCAGTCGGACAATATATGAATCCGGAGGATACAAAATCCGGCTTTATTGTGGGTAGCGGATATACCAAAGAGAAGCTTTTACAGATTGTTACCATTCGTTATGCCATGAGCTTGAACGGATTCCAAAAATACATCGCAACTGTAGTTTCCAAGGACGTATCGGATGAGACAGTAGCCATGATTATGGAAAATGCAGATATCCTTCCCGGTGTCAGTGTAACAGAGGATACGATACGTAAATATGTAGACAGTGTGTACTATTCGCATATTATCGGATACATCGGAAAGATTTCCAATGAGGAATACGAGGAGTTATCCAAAGAAGACGACAGCTATTCCTTGACCGATATAGTCGGTAAAGCCGGAATCGAACAATATATGGAACAAACTCTGCAGGGTAAAAAAGGAAAAGAAGTTGTTTATGTAGATAATGTTGGTAAGGTAATTGAAACCAGTGACAAGGCACAGCCAAAGACCGGTAACGATGTTTATCTTACAATTGATATGAAGCTTCAAAAGGCGGTATACAATCTGCTCGAGCAGAAAATTGCCGGTATTTTGGTTTCAAAGATTCAGAATCTCAAGGAATTTACATTGCCGGAAAATGCTTCAGCCAGCAAAATTGTCATTCCTATTTATGATGTATATAATGCGCTGTTTAATAACAATGTAATTGACACATCGCATTTTACTAAAGAGAATGCCAAGGAAACCGAAAGGGAAGTATATCAGGCATATTTATCAAAAGAAGAATCGGTAATTTCTCATTTGTCCGAGGAACTTCGAAATTCACAGACTACTTATAATAATCTGAGTCTGGAATATCAGAATTATGAGCTGAATATTGTTGCCATGCTCGAAGGCGACAATGTCATTCAGACTGATAAAATTGATAAGGAAGAAGATACATATCTGGCCTGGAAAAAGGATGAGAGAATCAGTCTGACTGAATTTTTACAGTATTTGATTGCTCAAAGATACATTGATATTTCTAAATTGGAAATAAATAATAAGTATTCAGACTCCGATGAGGTATTTGATAAATTAGTCGTTTATATTGAACAAAATCTTCCTATGTATGCTCCGTTCCAAAAGCATTTATATAAATATATGCTATTAGAGGATCGTATCAACGGAAGACAGGTTTGTATGCTTTTGTTTGAACAAAATATTATCAACGAAAGTGATGAAGTAATCAGTAAGGTATCAAGTGGTGAAATCACCCCGTATTCCTTTATGACAGATAAGATTGCAAATCTGGATATTACACCGGCGCAGCTCGCGCTTGACCCTTGTTCCGGATCGTGTGTTGTGACTGACACCAATACTGGTGAAGTATTAGCGCTGGTTACCTATCCGGGATATGATAATAACAAGCTGACCAACTCCATTGACGCGGATTATTACAACAAGATTTACAATGATTTATCTCAGCCAATGTGGAATTATGCGACTCAGCAGCTTTCCGCTCCGGGTTCTACCTTTAAGATGGTTAGTGCTGCAGCGGGTATGGAGGAACATGTAGTTTCCGGAGGAGAACAAATTACCTGTAAGGGTATTTGGGATACAATTCAGCCAAATCCGAAATGTTGGATTGCACCGGGGGCACATGGTGTGTTAACCCTTCCGGGAGCGATTGAAAATTCATGTAACTGTTACTTTTATGAATTGGGTTATCGTTTAGGCCGTGAAAGCGGTGTTTATGATAGTGACCTGGGTCTGGAAAAGATTGCAAAATATGCATCAATGTTTGGACTCGATGAAAAATCCGGTGTGGAAATTTCTGAAAGCGCGCCAAAGATTTCAAATCAGGATGCGATTCGTTCAGCCATCGGACAGGGTACTCACAACTTTTCTACGGTTGGTCTGGCCAGATATGTAACATGTGTTGCAAACAGCGGAAACTGTTACAATCTTAGTATTCTGGACAAGACCATGGATCCGGACGGAAATCTTTTGGAGGATTTCACACCGGAACTTAGAAATACGGTTAATTTAAGCTCAGAAACCTGGAATAATATTCATTCCGGTATGAGACGAGTGGTTGAAAGCAAGTCTTATTATGAAGGACTTGGAGTCAATGTCGCAGGTAAAACCGGTACCGCCCAGGAAAACAAAAGACGTGCAAACCATGCGTTGTTTGTATGTTATGCACCATATGAAGCTCCGCAAATCGGTATTGCAACCCGTATAGCTTTTGGTTATGCTTCCGATTATGCAGCGCAGGTTACACAGGATATTATTAAGTACTACTTCAAACTGGAAGATGAAAAAGACCTGTTAACAGGTAAAGCTGATGAAACAAACGGTTCTGTTCATACAGGAGACTAAAATTATATCCGGAGGCGTTTTTATTGAGCGTTATTAAATTAAAAGGATATCCTCACGGCATACAGATTGCTGTTGAAAAGGATGCTGATATGGAGGATATCCTGGCTGAAATTTCAGACAAATTCAAGGATAGTGAAAAATTCTTTGGAACCGGTAAAAAGGCGATTTCCTTTGTAGGGAAAAATCTTTCCAAGGCAGAGGAAGAAGCCGTGCTTTCGGCAATTCAAAATGCATGTGATTTAAACATTATATGCATCGTTTCCAAAGAAGATGACGAGCTGTTTGTAAAGGCTTTAGAGTCCTTTGAAAATACAAAACAGGAAGCTGCAGAAGATGGCGTTCAGTTTTACAAGGGCAGCTTAAATCACAGAGATGTGCTTGAAACCAATGCCAGCATCATCATTTTAGGTGATGTAAAAAGCGGTGCCACTGTGGTTAGCCAAAAGGATATCATTGTTTTAGGACAGCTTTTAGGAAATGCTTATGGCGGAGTGGACGGTAAGTCGCATTTTATTGCAGCACTTCATATGGATCCCGAGTCTATTCGAATAGGAGAACAAAAGGGAACCTACAAATCGCAAAGCAAATGGAAAAGCAGAAAAAAAGAAGGACCAAAGATTGCATACATAAAAGAGGACCAAATCTGTTTTGAAGATTTAGATTTTACACAAGATAAACTTCAAATTCTAGATTAAAGCTTAATATAGTATTTGATGCAAACAATAATGACCGTTGAGTGATGAATCCAAAGGGTTCATAAAGGAGGAAAACATGAGCGAAGTGATTGTTGTTACATCAGGTAAAGGCGGTGTTGGGAAGACCACGACATGCGCAAATATAGGGGCAGGTCTTGCGATGCTCGGTAAAAAGGTAGTTTTAATTGATACGGATATCGGGCTTCGAAATTTAGATGTGGTGATGGGACTTGAAAATCGTATTGTTTTTAATCTGGTGGATGTAGTAGAGGGCAACTGTAAATTGAGACAGGCCCTGATCAGGGACAAACGATTTGAAAATCTGTACTTACTTCCCTGTGCACAGACCAGGGATAAAACGGCAGTAACGCCGGATCAAATGAGACTGTTGACATATGAACTGTCTCAGGAATTTGATTATATATTATTGGATTGCCCGGCCGGAATCGAACAGGGTTTTCAAAATGCTGTAGCCGGTGCTACCAGAGCGATTGTGGTAACCACTCCTGAGGTTAGTGCGATACGTGATGCTGACAGAATATTAGGGCTTTTACAGTCTATGGACATTTACCAGGTAGATTTGGTAGTTAACAGACTGAGAGTAGATATGATGAAAAGAGGAGATATGATGAGTCCTCAGGATGTCGTAGATATTCTTGGTGTTCATTTAATAGGTATTGTTTATGATGATGAATCCATTGTGATTTCCACCAATCACGGCGAACCGCTGATTCTGAAAGAATCACTGGCATCGAAAGCATACTTCAATATTTGTCAGCGTATTTTAGGGCAAAATGTACCTCTTCTTGATTTAGAAAAGGAAAAATCGGTTTGGTTTCGTTTTTCAGGCCTTTTGAAAAAACAAAAAGGAGGTCTGAAGCTATGAGTTTCAATATGAAAAAGCTAACCGCATTTTTACACCGAAGAAAATCAAAGGAAATTGCAAAAGAAAGATTGAAAATACTTCTTATTTCGGATCGAATCAATTGTTCGCCGAAGACACTGGAGATTATAAAAAAGGAAATAGCCAGAGTGTTATCCAATTACATACAAATCGATCCGGATAAGATGGAAATAGAAGTAAGTAAACGAAAGATTAATGTCTTTTGGTAAAAGGATAGTTTATGTTAAAGAAATACCAGCTTAGAGATTACAATTTCAGACTTGTTATTATGCTGATTGCAGTAACCATAATCGGTATCTTGGTAATCGGTAGTGCAAATGAATCAGATCAGTCAAAACAGATTCTCGGTTTTTTGATGGGACTGTTTTTAATGGTAGTTATTTCGCTGTTTGATTATACGACATTTCTACGGTTTAACTGGGTTCTGTATGGCCTGAATCTGGTTATGTTATTAGCGGTTCAATTTTTTGGTGTTACGGTCAATAATGCGAAAAGATGGGTTGAAATTGCGGGAATTCGTTTCCAACCGTCAGAGACTGCTAAAATTTTGTTGATTTTATTTTATGCACAGTATATTATGAAACATAAGGAGAGTATCAGTAAACTGAGGACGATTGTGTCCATGCTTTTGTTATTGGTACCGCCGCTTTTGCTTATTTATAAACAGCCGGACTTATCCACATCTATTATGATTATGATATTGTTCTGTGTGCTTTTATTTATAGGCGGACTTAGTTACAAGATTATTTTTGGAACATTGGCAATTGTTATACCAATCGGAGTTATTTTCCTGACTCTTGTATTGCAGCCGGATCAGAAATTGATCAAGGATTATCAGCAGACACGTATTCTGGCATGGTTGAATCCGAGCGAATATTCCATGACAGAAGGATATCAGCAGGAGAATTCAAAAATAGCGATTGGTAGCGGTCAGTTATTTGGTAAAGGACTGGAAAATAATGAAATCACCTCTGTAAAAAACGGTAACTTTATTTCGGAACCGCAAACAGACTTTATCTTTGCGATTGTCGGAGAAGAACTGGGATTTGCAGGCGGATGTTTGGTTATTGTTCTTTTATTCCTGATTACCATGGACTGTTTGCTGATAGCCAAAAATGCAAAAGATATAGCCGGGACGCTGATATGTGCCGGAATGGCTACAGTAGTCGGCTTTCAAAGTTTTATGAATATTTCGGTTGCTACCGGACTTATGCCAAATACCGGTATTCCGCTTCCTTTTGTCAGTTATGGTCTGACTTCTTTGCTGAGTTTATATATAGGTATGGGGTTTGTATTAAACGTTCGATTGCAAAGAGAGAGGAAATATACATCCTAGGAATCAAGGTATTAAGTGTTAACAATCGAGATAATATGGGTATGGTTTATAGTGCAGCGAAAACGATTTCGTCTGCCGGATTTTATTTGAAAAAATATTTTTATTGATAAAATAAAAGAAAATTACGAATGTATCATAAAATCAGTGATACATGCAGAGAGAAGGGATTATTATGAATATTGCGTTAATAGCACATGATGCAAAAAAGAAATTAATGCAGAATTTCTGTATTGCCTACAGAGGAATTTTAAGTAAGAACGATTTATATGCTACCGGAACAACCGGACGTTTGATTGAAGAAGTGACAAATTTAAATGTTCACAAATATTTAGCTGGTCATTTGGGCGGAGAACAGCAGATTGGTGCTCAGATTGAGCACAACCAGATTGACCTTGTTATCTTTTTAAGAGATCCTCTTACATCCAAATCACATGAACCGGATGTAAACAATGTTGTTCGTTTATGTGATATGCATAATATTCCGTTGGCTACAAATTTAGCAACTGCAGAATTATTAATTAAATCATTAAGTCGAGGAGATCTTGAGTGGCGTGAAATGTACAAGTAAGAATAGATTCATTGCTATACTTGCTGTAGTTTTATGTGTGAGTTTGACTGCCTGTTCAAACGGTAATTTAATTATGCCTTATGAAGCAGATTCTGATATCAGTGCATATTCGTTTTCCAGTTTAAAGGCGGTAAATCAGGAGGATAAAGCAGAAGGCTTTGCGCAAAACCTTTGCCTTACTGATGCTATGACTTTATCTGCCAATGCAGTAGATACCACACAGTGTTTATCAGCAGTATTATGTGATTTAAATCAAAACAGAATTATATATGCAAAGGATGAAAATCTGCAGTTACCTCCGGCGTCACTGACGAAAGTTATGACAGCGTTGGTTGCACTCAAAAATGCCAGTCTTGACCAGATTTTGACAGCATCTGAAAATGTAACCATTAATGAATCCGGAGCTACTTTATGCGGACTTGAGCCGGGAGATACCATGACGCTCGATCAGGCCTTACATGCACTTCTTATTCAGAGTGCAAATGATGCAGCTGTGATGATAGCGGAAAACATAGGCGGATCGGTAGAAGGATTTGCAGATATGATGAATCAGGAGGCCAGAAGACTGGGCGCTACCAATTGTCATTTCATGAATCCGCACGGACTGACCCAGGATGATCATTATGTTACAGCATATGATATGTACCTCATTTTTAAAGAGGCTATGAAATATGATACTTTTACCGAAATTATCCATTTGGATACATATGATACCATTTATCATGATTCTGTCGGTAATGGCAAAGAATACAGCACCGCAACGACCAACCTTTATCTAAAAGGTGATTATCAGGCACCGGATGGTGTGACTGTAATCGGAGGGAAAACCGGTACGACAAATGCAGCCAGAAGTTGTTTAGTTTTGATGACAAAAGACAGCTCAGGTAATCCTTATGTTTCTGTCATTTTGAATTGTAGTGAAAGACAATATTTGTATCAGGAAATGTCAGAAATTTTACAAACAATTCCATAAAACTGTTGTTTTTATTGTGCAATTCTGATAAAATACGAATAGATAATATATATCAACAGGAGGGTATACATATGGTGGAATTAATCGTTGGAAATAAGGGAAAAGGAAAAACAAAACATTTACTTGATAAAGTTAATTCTCAGGTAAATGAGACAACAGGAAACATTGTATATCTTGATAAAAGTACAAAGCATATGTACGAATTAAACAACAAGGTAAGATTAATTGATGTTTCAGAATACCAGATATCAAATAGTGATGAATTTATCGGATTCATCAAAGGTGTCGTTTCTCAGGATCATGATTTGATGCAGATGTATTTTGACAACTTCCTTACCATTGCTTGTGTAGAAGATATTGAGGCAGTTATTGGAAAGGTTGAAAAATTAAGCGAGAGTACAAAAATCGATTTTGTATTAAGCGTTGGAGAAGATGAAAAGAACCTTCCTGAATCGTTGAAATCAAAGATTATTGTATCTTTATAAATAAGGATAGAATTGCATTTATGGCAATTCTTGTGATTGCACTGCCGGCAGGGCCCCGCGCCACAAGGCCGCGGTAAACAATGAAAAAATAAAGAGCCTCGGAGTAATCCGAGGTTTTCTTACGGATTAAGGAGCCTTTTTATAGTGGCCAGAAAAAACAACAAAGTAGTCAGAATGGAAGACTACAAAAGTGAGAAAATTGAATTAAATATCGGAATTTTAATTTTCCTCGTATTGCTTATTTATATGATAGCAATGGTTGTTATGTATTTAAATTCCAAGCATATCGTTTCTTATCAGGTAGTAAAAGGTTCGCTGAGTATTCCGACTGTTTACGAAGGAATCGCTTTTCGAGAGGAAACTACCGTACCTTGTAACGGAAATGGCTATATCAATTTCTTTGCCAGAGAAAATGAACATATGGCCTGTGGAGATTTGATTTATACGCTCGACAGTTCCGGAAAAATTGCTGATATGCTGGAAACACAGGAAGCAGATGTCTTGCTTTCAGAGGATGATTTAGAGGAAATCAGAGGTCAGATTATCAATTTCCAGCATCAGTTTAAACCGGATGAGTATCAGGACTTTTATTTATTCAAAAATACCATTGATATGTCAGCACTTAAGCTGTCAAATTACAATATGCTTAACAACATGACCAGTATGGAAAACAATGGTGGTAATCTGAATTTTGTATATGCACCAATGAGTGGTGCGATTTCTTATGAAATAGACGGATACGAAGGAATTGAGCCGGAACAGGTAACCAAAGATATGTTCCAGAAAAAGAATTATGAATCCGTTAGTTTAAAGAGTAATCAGCTGGTTAGTACAGAAGATATTGCATACAAGATTTGTACAGATGAAAACTGGTGTATTGTAATTCAGGTGGATGAATTAAGAGCCAGAGAACTTCAGGATCTCGAATATGTAAAGGTGAAATTTCTCAAAAACCAGTTTGAGTCATGGGCAAAAGTAACCGCTATGCTGACCGAACAGGGCAGCTTTGCAAAACTCGAATTTACCAATTCCATGATTACTTTTGCATCAGATCGATATATTGATATCGAAATTCAGTCTGATAATCCGGAAGGATTAAAGGTTCCTCTCAGTGCATTGGCAAAACAGGAATTTTTCCTGATTGATCAGAAATACAAATCCGAAGGCGGAAACGGCAAGTCCGGATTTTTGAAAGAATCCGTGAATGAAGAAGGAAATCCGATTACAGAATTTGTGGATGCCAAGATTTATTATTCGGATGATGATTATTATTACGTAGACAGTACACAGTTTAAAACCGGTGATTATGTATGTCTTCCGAATTCCGGTGAAAAGATGATGATTGACAAAAAAGGAGCTCTTGTCGGGGTTTACAACATCAACAAAGGATATGCGGATTTTACGGCAATCACTATTTTATATTCAAATGAAGAGTATGCGATTATTAAATCCAATACCACATACGGTTTGACAGAATACGATTATATTGCACTTGATGCGACAGCTGTCAATGCAGATGATTTTGTATATGAATAAAGAGGTTTGGCATGTTAAAAGAAAATTATTATGCAGTGAAAGAAAAAGTGAATAAGGCTTTGGAATCTGCTTCCAGAGACGAATCAGAGGCAACTCTCATTGCAGTCAGTAAGACAAAGCCTGTAGAAATGCTTCAGGAGATTTATGAGACAGGATGTCGAGACTTTGGTGAAAACAAAGTGCAGGAGCTGATGGATAAATATGAGGTCCTTCCAAAGGATATTCGCTGGCATATGATAGGACACCTTCAGAGAAACAAGGTAAAGTATATTGTCGGAAAGGTCTTTTTGATTCACAGTGTTGATTCTTTGAGACTGGCTCAGGAGATCAGCAAAGAAGCAATCAAGAAAGATGTTGATGTTGATATTTTGATTGAAGTGAATGTTGCAAAAGAAGACAGTAAGTTTGGTCTGATGCAGGAAGAAACGATTTCAATGGTAGAAGAGATTGCTGCTCTCGAGCGAGTTCATATCAAGGGACTTATGACAATTGCTCCATTTGTAGATAATCCGGAAGATAACCGTGTATATTTCCAAAAATTAAAGGAATTATCTGTTGACATAATGCAGAAAAACATTGATAATGTAGATATGAATGTTCTTTCAATGGGAATGACCGGAGATTATGAAGTTGCACTGCAGGAAGGTGCTACTTATGTCAGAGTTGGAACCGGTATTTTTGGTGTAAGAGATTATTCGATCAGTATGTAAATAATTGGCTCATATAGCTGAGACAAGAGATAAAGGAGAGCAAAAATGTTAGACGGATTAATTAACAAGATGAAACTTAATGATGACCCGGACGGATATGATGAATTAGACGATGAATACTTAACCGATGAAGACGATTATGAAGAAAGACCTAGAAAGCGTCTCTTCGGTAAGAGTGATGATATAGAAGAAGAGGAAGAAGTAGTTGAAAAACCTAGAGCCAGAGTTTCAAAGGTAACTCCAATGAAACAGCAGGTAAGAAAAGGAGCAGGTAATATGGAAGTTTGTGTTATTAAACCTACTACTGTAGAGGAAGCAAGAGAAATTACTGATACACTTCGTTCAAATCGCACTGTAGTATTAAACTTGGAAGGTTTAGATGTTGATATTGCTCAGAGAATCATTGATTTTACATCAGGTTCTTGTTATGCAATCGATGGAAATCTTCAGAAGATTTCTCATTACATCTTCATTATCACACCTGCAAGTGTTGATATTTCAGGTGATTTCCAGGATATCTTAGCAGGATCTTTTGATGTACCTGCATTAAATCCTGAATTATAATTCATAAGTACATAAAGCTTCCTGTCAAATTGGCAGGAAGCTTTTTTTGGTAATAGAATATTATTGATAATCAGAATGGAGCATAGATATGATCGCAGTTAGTGAAAATAAGATAATGGAAGTAAAAAAGGACAATAAGTTTTGTTATAACATTTATTTCCGTAATGGATTTGATACATTAACAGAGGCTGTAAAGGCTGAAATTGAAACCAATCGTAAGGTATGTATTGTGACAGACGACAAGGTAAAAGGATTTCATGCAGAAGCAGTAAAGAGTGCTTTAGAAAGCGCCGGCTTTACACAGGTTTTTGTGTTTGATTTTCCAAACGGAGAACAGAGCAAAAATCTCGATGTTGTAAAACAGCTTTATACCTTTTTGATTGAAAATAAGTTTGATCGTAAGGATTTACTGGCAGCTCTTGGCGGCGGTGTAGTAGGTGATTTGACAGGATATGCAGCAGCAACCTATTTGAGAGGAATTGATTTTATTCAGATTCCTACCACGCTTTTATCACAGGTGGATTCGAGCATTGGCGGAAAAACCGGTGTTGATTTTGATCAGTACAAAAATATGGTTGGAGCATTCTATATGCCAAAGCTTGTTTATATGAACATCAATGCTTTGAAGACTTTAGATGAGAGACAGTTCTATTCAGGTATGGGAGAAGTTATCAAAAGTGCATTAATCAAGGACGGAGATTTCTACGGATGGCTGATTAACAGTCTTTATGAAATCTATGAAAAGGAAGACGATGTTATCCTGGAAATGGTTTATAACTGCTGTAATATCAAACGTATGGTAGTAGAAAAGGATCCGACAGAAAAGGGAGACAGAGCATTACTTAATTTTGGTCATACAATCGGTCATGCAATTGAAAAAGCCATGAACTTTAAGTTGGCTCACGGTGAGTGTGTAGCACTCGGAATGGTGGCTGCTTCCTTTATCGCATATCAGAGAAAACTGTTATCCTTTGATGAATATTATGAAATTCGTGATATGATGGTTCCGTTTAATTTACCGATTACCATTGAGGATATTGATCCGCAAAAGATTGTTGAACTGACCAAGAGTGACAAGAAAATGGAACAGGGTAAAATTAAATTTGTTTTGTTAAAGAAGATCGGAAAAGCTTATCTGGATACTACTGTTACAGATGAAGAATTATTAGCCGGTATCAATGAAATTTATGTAAGCGAAGAAGATAAAATGGCTTAAAACAGAATCAGAAATAAGATAGAAAATGTAAAGTAAAATATATAAAAGGGTATTTTTATGTCAAAAAAGAAAGTATTGATTTTAGACGTGGTAATAATGTGCCTGCTTATTGTACTGGACCAGATTTCAAAAATGTGGATAGTGAATCATTTGATGGGGCATGAACCGATTGTCTGGATTGAGAATGTATTTGAACTGAGATATTTGGAAAATTTTGGAGCTGCATTTGGTATGTTCCAAAATGGTAAAGCATTTTTCCTGGCTGCGGCCGTTATTATGGTCCTTATTATCAGTTTTATCCTGGTAAAAGCGCCAAATGAAAAGAAATATATTCCATGGCATGTGTTTTTAACATTAATTGCAGCCGGCGGATTGGGGAATATGATTGACAGAATTCGTATCAATTATGTGATTGATTTCTTTTATTTTAAACTTATCAATTTTCCGATATTTAATGTTGCAGATATTTATGTATCGATTGGTACGGTATTATTAATTATTTTTGTTCTGTTTGTTTGTAAGGAAGATGATTTAAGCTTTATCTCCTTCAAAAAGAAAGGCTGATTATTTTGGAAAATCAAAATCAAGATTCAGAACGTATTTTAATTGAAATTGATGAAAATTTAGAAGATGAAAGAATTGATAAGGTGTTAGCCTCGGCTATCGATACCATGTCAAGAAGTTATATTCAGAGTCTGATTAAAAATGGCGGTGTCTGTGTAAATGAAAAACCTGTGAAGGCCAGCTACAAGGTAAAAGAAAAGGATCAGGTATCTTTTATTATTCCAAAAGCAATTACACCGGATATTTTGCCGCAGGATATTCCACTGGATATCCTGTATGAAGATGAGGACGTTTTAGTAGTAAATAAGCCTAAAAATATGGTGGTTCATCCTGCACCGGGGCATTACAATGATACACTGGTAAATGCGATTATGTTTCATTGTAAGGATCGTTTATCCGGTATTAACGGAGTACTCAGGCCCGGAATCGTACATAGAATTGATCGTGATACGACCGGATCTATTATCATTTGTAAAAATGACTTTTCACATCAGGAAATAGCAGCTCAATTAAAAGAACATTCGATTAACAGGCGCTACAGAGCGATTGTTATGGGAAATTTGAATCAGGATGAAGGGACGATAGTCGGAAACATCGGCAGAGACAAAAAGGATCGAAAGAAAATGGCTGTCACTCCTGATGGAAAGGAAGCTGTCACACATTACAAGGTATTGGAGCGCTTTGGCCAGTATACTTATGTGGAATGTGTGCTGGAAACCGGAAGAACGCATCAGATTCGTGTGCATATGGCTCATATCGGGCATCCGCTTTTGGGGGATGAAGTATATGGTGTAAAATCAAATAAATTTCGCCTGGAAGGTCAATGTCTGCATGCTATGACATTAGGCTTTATACATCCGACCAGCAGGGAATATGTTGAAGTAAACGCACCGATTCCGGAGTATTTTAATCATTTGTTAGAAATATTAAAATAAGCATTATTAAGTGAAATAAGATAACAATGAAGGTCCTCGATTGTAAATAATCGAAGCATATGATGAGAGATAATAAAATGACAAAACAGGATTTTATAGATTTATGTAAAGATAAATATTTGTATTTAGACGGTGCAACCGGTTCTAATTTACAAAAAGCCGGTATGCCGGCCGGTGTGTGTCCGGAAAAATGGATACTGGAGCATTCAGATATTTTTATCTCGCTTCAAAAGCAGTTTTTAGAAGCCGGTTCACAGATTGTATTGGCTCCGACCTTTACAGCAAACAGAGTAAAGCTGGCTGAATACGGATTAGAGGACCAGATTGAAGAAATCAATCATCAGTTAGTGGCATTGTCAAAAGAAGCGACTGACGGTAAGGCCTATGTTGCCGGTGATTTATCTATGACAGGCAGACAGCTCGCACCGATGGGCGATATGACCATGAAGGAGCTTATCGAAGTTTACAAGGAGCAGGTTCGTTATTTGGTCGATGCAGGGGTTGATTTATTTATCATTGAAACCATGATGAGTTTAAATGAAACCAGAGCCTGTGTGATTGCCTGCAAGGAAGTCAGTGATTTGCCGATTTTTACGACGTTAACTTTTGAGGAAGACGGTAAAACGTTATTTGGTTCGGATCCTGCGACTTGTGTAGTTGTTTTACAGGCACTCGGAGTATCTGCAATCGGTGTTAATTGTTCGACCGGTCCGGAAAAAATGGTTCCGGTTATTCAGAAAATGAAAAGCGTAGCAACGGTGCCGATTATCGCAAAACCAAATGCAGGACTTCCAAAGCTTGATGCAAACGGAAATACTGTGTTTGAAATGAGTCCCAAAGAGTTTGCAGAAAATATTATGCTTTTGGTAAAAGAAGGTGTGGATATTCTCGGCGGATGCTGCGGAACTACTCCTGAGCATATTCGTCAAATGGTTGCTGCAACTCGTGACCAGTACAGCCTGTATCATCAGGATGATGCAAAAAAGAAAGAAGAGATAGCTTCTTATCGATATTTAGCCAGTGAAAGAAGCTTTTTAAAGTTTGGATTAAATGATCCGTTTATGATTGTGGGTGAGAGAATCAATCCTACCGGAAAGAAAAAGTTCCAGGAAACAATTCGAAACGGTGATTTTTCTATGGTAGAAGCCTTTGTTTCTCAACAGGAAGAATGCGGAGCCAAGGTTTTGGATGTGAATATGGGTATGAGCGGGATTGATGAAAAGGCAACCCTTCTCAAAGTAATGGAAGAAGTTACCATGCTGACAAATTTACCGCTTTGTATCGATTCATCCCATATTGATGTGATTGAAGAAGCCTTGATTCATTATCCGGGCCGAGCACTTATCAATTCCATTTCTTATGAAACAGAGAAGTTTGAAAAGCTTTTACCGATTGCAAAGAAATATGGTGCTGCATTTATTTTACTTCCTTTATCTGACGAAGGTCTGCCAAAGGATATAGATGAAAAAATCAGCATAATTAATAAAATCGTCGACAGAGCTCTTTCGCTCGGAATGACCAAGCAGGATATTGTAGTAGATGGCTTGGTTGCTACCGTAGGTGCAAATAAAAATGCCGCACTGGAAACTCTGGAAACTATTCGTTATTGTAAGGCAAACGGATTGGCTACTATTTGCGGTCTTTCCAATATTTCCTTTGGTTTGCCAAACAGAAGCTATGTCAATTCAACATTTTTAACGATGGCAATTTCAGCCGGACTTACCATGGCGATTGCCAATCCGAATCAGGAACTTCTGACAGCTTCTATGCTGGCCAGTGATTTGTTACTGAATAAAAATGAAGCGGATATGGCTTATATCTCAGAGATGCAAAGAAGAGCTGAACTCGAGGCTGATCAGACCTCGCAGGCTACAAACCAGAATGCTGCCTCTGAAAACACAGACCATGTGAAAATTGTTTATCAGGCTGTATTAAAGGGAAATCGATCTTCGATTGTAAATTTGACAAAAACAGCGATTGAAGCAGGTGAGGAGCCTCAGATTATTTTAAATGAAGCGCTTCTTCCGGCGATTAATGAAGTCGGTGATTTGTTTGATAAAGGCAAATATTTCCTGCCGCAGTTAATTGCCAGTGCAGAGGCAATGAAACTTTCGATTGAGTTTTTAGAGCCGCTTCTTAAAAACGGAGAAAGTGCAAAATCCCTGGGCACTATCGTAATTGCGACAGTAGAGGGAGATATTCATGACATCGGCAAAAATTTGGTAGCGCTGATGCTGAAAAACTATGGTTTTAAGGTGATTGACTTAGGTAAAGATGTTTCAAAAGAAGAAATCATAGAGGCGGCCATTGATAATCAGGCTGATATTATAGCGTTATCGGCTCTTATGACAACCACTATGCAACAGATGAAACATGTGATAGAATATGCAAAAAAGCGCGGTGTTACTGCAAAGGTTTTGATAGGCGGGGCAGTAATCACGCAGGATTATGCAGATGAAATCGGTGCAGACGGCTATTCAAAGGATGCTGCTGAAGCGGTTCGTGTTGCAAAAAGAGTATTAGGCATAGAATAGATCGCCAAGATATAGCGATATAATAAAAGGAGATAGAAACATGATAGGTGCAGACGCAATTGTAAAATGTCTGGAATTAGAAGGTGTAGACGTAGTATTCGGTTATCCCGGAGTAGCTATTTGTCCGTTTTATAACAGTATATTAAATTCGGAGGTAAATTCTGTTTTGGTTCGAACCGAACAGAATGCGGCTCATGCTGCCAGCGGTCTTGCCAGAGTCAGTGGTAAGGTTGGAGTTTGTGCAGTAACATCAGGTCCGGGTGCAACCAACCTGATTACAGGTATTGCAACTGCATTTGCTGATTCAATTCCTCTTATCTGTATTACAGGTCAGGTTAATACAGATTTGCTTGGAAGTGATGGATTTCAGGAGGCAGATATTACAGGCGCTGTTGAATCATTTGTTAAATATAGCTATTTAGTAAAAGACGTTAAGGATATTCCTCGTATTTTTAAAGAAGCATTTCATATTGCAAATACTGGGCGAAAGGGACCTGTTTTAATAGATGTTCCTTTTGATATTCAAAATACAGAGATTAAGAATTTTGAATACCCAGATGAGGTAAAGCTTCGTACATACAAGCCAACAGTTAAAGGTAATGCACTTCAGATAAAGAAGGTTGTTAAAGAACTTGAAAAAGCGAAGAGACCACTTATTATGGCTGGTGGTGGTGTGCATCTTAGTGATGCTGCTGCTGAGCTTAGAGCATTTGTTGAGGAATACAA
>JAZUKG010000180.1:0-2552 GCA_045643145.1 Lachnospiraceae bacterium
CAGCATGTATATTTACGGAGCTTGAACACGAACAAACAGGGAACTCCGATCTCCGGGGTCCCCTGCTGCTTTGTTATTCTATATCTGGTTTTTCAGGCATTAACTTATGCCTTTTATCGTCATCCCGAGCGGAGCGAAGGAGCCAGTAACGGCTGTTCTTCCCCAAGAAACAAACTCAGCCTGCTGCCTTCTTTTTTCTGATACTTTTTGGCATTGAAAGCCTTCAGCTTTTCTTTGATTGCCTGATTCAGTTCAGCTAAAGAGAGGAACCGAAATTCGTTCAAAAGCGCAGAGAATCAAAGGCTCCGAAAAACGTGTCTACTTCTGAAAACGACTGAAAAATGTCTGCTGTGTCTACTTTTGAAAAAAAATACCGTTAAAAATGTGGCTCATGTCCACTTTTGAAAAAAAACTAAAGAAAACTATTTTTTGTGTCTACTTTTCTTGACTGGTACAGCGACTTTTGGTTTGCAAAACAAATATGTTAAATAACATTGCGCAAATATGTTAAATAACATTGCACAAATATGTTAAACGAGTTATACTTCTTCTTGAGGAGACATGTATATGAAAAACACTGAAAAGAAATATCGCAATAGGGTAACTGACTCTGTATTAAAACTAAAGCTGGAAGCTTTTGGTGCCACTCTGATTGTTGGTCCGAAGGGCTGCGGCAAAACAACTACCGCAAAACATTTTTCAAAAAGCTATATAGAATTCCAGGATGAGGATGTCAGAGAAAGACTATTATCTGTTGCTGAAAACATGCCTTCTAAGCTCCTGATCGGAGATAAACCGAGGCTGTTTGACGAATGGCAGGATGCTCCGAAGATTTGGGGCGCAATACGAAAAGAGGTAGATGATTCAGGTTTAAAAGGCCAGTACATACTTACCGGATCATCTTCTCAGAAGGTTGAAACTGCACATACCGGAACGCTAAGGATTTCGACCCTTCGTATGTTCCCGATGAGTCTGTACGAAAGTGGTGAGTCTTCCGGCACCATATCACTTATGGACCTTTTTGACGGAAAGGATATTGAATGGGAAGAGTCTAAACTTACCATAGATGATCTCATCTATGCAATCTGCCGTGGCGGATGGCCGCAAAGTATTGATATCGAAAACAAGGATGCAGCACTTTCTATCGCAGCAGATCTCTTTTATCAGACTTGTCACGCAGATATTTCCAACATCAATCATATTAAGAGGAATCCGTTGTGGGCAGAACGTTTGCTGAGATCTTATTCACGAAATATATGTACTTTGGCAGAAACAAAAACCATTTATTCGGATACTGCATCAACAACGGAAATATCAAAGCCTACTTTCTACGAGTATCTTCACGATCTTGAGGATTTATACATAATAGATGAACTTCCTGCATGGTGTCCGGCTATCCGATCAAAGGAAGCCATCAGATCCGGGAATAAAAGAAACCTTGCAGACCCGTCCATAGCAGTGGCTGCACTTGGTCTTTCGCCCGACTACTTCAATACAGATTTCAAAACTTTAGGATTTCTTTTTGAATCATTATGTATCAGAGATTTAAAGATATACTCTTCCGGAATGAACGGAGAGGTTTCATATTATCATGACCGCTATGGTTTGGAAGCCGATGCTGTGCTTCATCTTAAAGACGGTCGTTATGCTCTGATTGAATTCAAGTTGGGAAGCAAAGATATTGAAATGGGTGCTGAGCATTTATGCGAAATAGAAAGACTCATTGCCGAATACAATAAAAAAGAAAAGCAGGTTCCTTTGAGACTTCCTGATCTCAAGCTTGTAATAACAGCAACCGAATATGGCTATAAGCGTAAAGACGGCGTATATGTTATTCCTATTGGTTGTCTGAAAAGTTAATTGCAATACGCATACCTGCTCCCGAACACCACAAAAATAAAACCATGTCCGTTATTCATACTCGGACCATAAGAATCAAGGGTTTCAGGGCCCTTGATTTTTCTTTTTCAAATAATCATCTCCATGCCTGCCATAATACCGGGGACACTTCTTATTGCCATTCAGGGAAATGCGCTTTATTGTCATTCCGGGGAACGGAGAGACGAGAAATCCAGAAAACTCTTGTGCTATGAGCATTTTGGATTCCTCGCTGCGCTCGGAATGTCAGAATTGAGAATCCGGAATAGCAGAAGCGAGTAGAAATTTTCGCGGAAAAAAGAAACTCCACCAATAAGGTTTTTTCCAAATAAATCGGTGGAGTTTTATGCTATAGTAACGCTTCTTTTTGTAGATTTTATGCCAATAAATAGCAACAGAGTTTATATCAACCATAGTTTTATACAAATAAAGGTGTTTTAGTAATATTTTTCATTATCATAAACGACATATCTCCACCTAAATGTCCGTTTTTTTACAAAATGGTGGAAGATTCCATTTCCATCCATTTAATACGAGATTTTACAGCATGTATATTTACGGAGCTTGAACACGAACAAACAGGGAACTCCGATCTCCGGGGTCCCCTGCTGCTTTGTTATTCTATATCTGGTTTTTCAGGCATTAACTTATGCCTTTTATCGTCATCCCGAGCG
>JAZUKG010000181.1:0-1585 GCA_045643145.1 Lachnospiraceae bacterium
GGGAAAGCAGGTATACGAGCAATGTCGGTTTGAAAAATATGCAGAAAAAAATAGTGTAAGATAAAAGGTGAAGACGATATTCTCCATATGACAGAACAGAGGCATGATGACGGTGAAGGATTTGTTATAAATTCCGAGAAGGACGACATCTGGGAACATATGACAACCGGTGAACTTTTCAGGCTGGATGATAAGCTCCGGGAAGAAATCGAGTATGCGCACTATCACAAAGAAATTGAAAATGCCGGGACAGCGGACGACTGCAAAAATCTGATGTATGAGTTTATGGAAAATGATGATATGTACTTTCGAAGAGTTCTCTGTAATGGAATGATAGCTACCAGCACCAGATAAATACTCCTGTACTCTAGCTATCATCCATTCTGGGCTATGCTTCTTTTTGGACATAGAAAAATCCCCCTAAAGTAGATTTGGTTATTTACCTTGTCTACTTTAGGGGGATCATATCACACTTGGTGGTCGAAGTCTTTTTTCTTCTCCACACATACACTTCACGCATGGTGTCTGAAAGGACATATGGAACAGTTGCCAGAAGAACATTTTTGCTTCGTGGAATCTACGCTTTTTCCCTATGCGATGAGAAAAACATAACTGTGAGGCGGATTCCCTTTGTAAATACCAAAAAGACCCCTGCGCAGGACGGGATTGTCGATGGGCAGGGGCTTTGTGTGCGATGTGTATTAGATTTATTGTTTTCCTGTGGATCCGAAACCACCACGGTCTGCACCCTCAAGGTGTGCAACCTCTTCAAACTGAATCTTTGGCTGGTTTTCCATAATGCGGAACTGTGCAATGCGATCGTTCACATGAATTTCAGTGTCGCGTGTAGCATACATTGGCACAAACCACTGATCATTGTCACCACAGTAGGAGCAGTCGATTACTCCCATGCTGTTTACCTGAAGAAGGCCCCAGGTCTTAAAGGTAGAGCTGCGTGGTACCACATGAGCCTCATAGCCCTTTGGAAGTTCCATTGCAACACCCAGTGGAATAAGCTTGAATTCTCCGGCCTTCATTACAACCTCTTCCGCTGCGCGCAGGTCAATCCAATCGCTCTTTCCATCGATATAATCTAACTTTACAATTTCGTCAGAAAAATACTTAATTCTAATCTTTTCCATTTATACTAACTCCACTCTAAATCACTTTCAGATTTCTTATCACGAAGCATCAATTCCTTAACGATGTCGGCTGCCTTTTCGTTATCGAATAAAACACGATTAACGCCTTCAACGATTGGAAGTGATACATCATATTTTTTTGCAAGACCAAGTGCAGCCTTTGCTGAATAGATGCCTTCAACTACCATCTTTACTTCTGCAGTAGCTTCATCCATTGTATAGCCCTGGCCCATCAGCATTCCTGCCTTACGATTTCGGCTGTGCTTACTTTCACAGGTTACAATTAAATCGCCAATACCGGTAAGTCCGGCTAAGGTCTCTACTTTTGCACCCATCTTAATCGCCAAACGACTAATTTCTGCGATTCCTCTTGTGATAAGAGCAGCTTTTGTATTATCGCCATAGCCAAGTCCATCCGCCATACCTGCCGCAAGAGCAATTAC
>JAZUKG010000182.1:0-16584 GCA_045643145.1 Lachnospiraceae bacterium
TGAGCAAAGAACTCTGTTAGAAGAGGCTCTTTTGGCAGCAGAACAGGCAAACAGGGCAAAAACCGTATTTTTAAATAATATGTCTCATGACATTCGTACACCTATGAATGCAATTGTCGGTATGACGCAGGTGGCGAAAAAAAGTATTTCGGATGAAGAACGTATCCGGGATTGTTTGGAAAAGATTGAAATTGCTTCCGGGCATTTATTATCCCTGATCAATGATGTATTGGATATGAGTAAACTGGAATCCGGAGCAGGAGCGATTAAAAATGAATCCGTTGATTTGATTTCTATTATGAATGAATGTTTTGCGATTGTATCTGCTATGGCGCAGGAATCTGATGTATCTATTATTTTACATCCGGAGCAGAAACCGAAATACCGATATGTTATGGCCAGCCCATTGTATCTTCGTCAGATTTTCATCAATCTGGCAGGAAATGCTATTAAATATAACAAGCAGGGAGGGAAATTAGAACTTACCTGTAAAGAGCGTTTGATAGATCAGGAAAATGTTGAGTTTACTTTTGTATTTGAAGATACCGGAATTGGTATGGAGCAGTCCTTTATTGAAAGGGTGTTTGAACCGTTTGCCCAGGAAAGACTGGATAGTCGTACCAAGTATAAAGGAACCGGACTGGGACTGCCGATTGTAAAAACTCTCGTGGAAGAGATGCGAGGTACCATAGAAGTAGAAAGCCATAAAAATATCGGAAGCAAATTTACGGTAACGCTACCTTTCCAAATCGATGCAGAGAGATTGCAGGCAGAAGCTTCTCTGGAAGAGGTTAAGCAGGCAGATACGATAAATGCACAGGGAATTCCGGCAGATATCAGCGGAATGCATATCTTGTTGGTAGAAGATAATGACTTGAATATGGAAATCGCAGAGTTTATTTTAACGGATGAGGGAGCTATTGTTGAGACAGCAGTCAACGGCGAGGAAGCAGTTGATTTACTGGTTCAGCAGCAAAAGACCTACGATGTCGTTTTGATGGATATTATGATGCCAAAGATGGATGGATATCAGGCTAGCAGGGAGATTCGAAAGGCCGGTATCAGAATTCCGATTATTGCGATGACGGCAAATGCTTTTAGTGAGGATCGAATCATGGCATTGGAATCCGGCATGAATGAACATGTGGCCAAGCCGATTCATGTGGATTTACTAAAAAGTACTATATGTAATTGCCTAAGTAGAGAAAACAGAGTAAATCAAGCAGAGGATTTTGACTGGAATCAGGTATCGGTTCTTTTGGTTGAAGACAATGAACTGATACGAGAAATTGAATATGATTTGCTTTCGCAAACAGGTGCAAAGGTTGAAGCAGTAGAGGATGGAGTACAGGCAGTCAAGGTTTTAGGAGCGGCAAAGGAGCATCCATTTGATATCGTATTTATGGATATACAAATGCCGGAAATGAATGGATACGAAGCCTGTAAGATGGTTCGAGCCTGGCCGAATCCTGTGATTGCAAAGGTGCCTATTTTTGCTCTGACTGCCAGTGAAAATGAGGTAGATAAAAAATTGGCAATGGATGTAGGAATGAATGGATTTATTTCAAAACCAATCGAATTCAAAACCATATCCGAAACCATACAAAAAGCTGTCATGACAAAGAAATTATAATAGGCCGGAAAGGAAATATTATGAAGATAAGAGAATGCTATGAGAAAATTCATTCAGATTATGATAAGCTGCTGCTTCGTCTTATGAATGAAAAAATGATTTATAAATTCTGTAAAAAATTCGCTGCATCCGAGGAATATGACAACCTGGTTCAGGCACTGAAGGAGAAAGACTACGAGTCTGCCTTTCGTATGTCACATAATATCAAGGGAATGTGCCTGAATTTAGAGTTTACGGAGCTTTTTCAAGTAAGCAGTGCCTTGTGTGAAGAACTCAGAGGAGGTCAGCCCCAGGCCGATGTCATGGAAATGCTGGATCAGGTGACTGTAAAGTACCGGGAAGTTTTGGCTGTGATCGACGAAATGGAAGAGCCATAAAAGGTATAGAAGAATGAAATCAGATAAGAGCTTGAAAACAAATGGTTTTCAAGCTCTTTTTATTGTATATTGCATTCCTACTATTTTGTAGTTCAGTGATTTTGTGGTAAGATGAATGGAAGGGTTTTTTGATAGGAGATTGAGTCATGATACGTTTTGTAGAGATGGAATGCCCTAATTGCGGGGCAGAGCTGAAAAAAAGCGGCAAAAACACTTGTAAATGTACATATTGTAATGCGACATTTATGATTGATAAAGAAAAGAAGGTAGTGGAAAAAACTGTACCGGTCGTACAACCGGCGGCGCAGACCGGTAATAAGTCACTTATTATTTTTGTTATATTGATTATTGCAGGGCTTCTTGGTTTTTATATGATACAGTCATATAGAGAAATGATGGAAAATGAAGCTGTGAAAAAGGTGCAAGAAATAGAAGCCCGGCAGCTGGTATTTTCTGATATGTTTGAGAAGTTTGTATTAAGTGCGTATGGGAAACCGACCGCGCAGCTTACAGAAGACGACTTTGGAAAGCTTGAAATGATAAAAGTGAACCGGGCCTGGGAGTGGATGGAAATTGAGTATAGAATGCAGGGACAGGATTCTCAGGTGCTTCATTGGGATAAGGATGAATGCGGTCCGTTCCAACTCGAAGATTTGAACTATTTTACACATCTTAAGGTGCTGGATTTGTCAGGGGTACATAACATTGATGTGCCGCTTACAAACCTTACCGAACTGACAGAACTGTATTGCAGTAATTCACCGGAACATCTTTTGAGTTTAATTCCGTGTCCGCAGAATTTAACACTGTTAATGTGTGACTGTGATACAGAGAATCTTTCGGGGATTGAAAAATATACCGGACTGAAAACTCTGATTGTAAAAAATAATGATCTGATCAGTGTTGATGCAATCAGTAATATGATCAATATCGAAACACTTGAATTGCATACAGACGGTGTTGCCGGCTTTGGCGCACTGGCGACTTTGACAAACTTAAAAAGCTTAACGATAGAGGCAGAGCTTTTAAAAGAGGTTAGCTTTTTGAACTCCATTCACGGATTGGAGTATTTCAATCTGATTGATACCATCGTTATTGATATTTCTCCGATTGTGTCTCATCCAAATTTAAAAGAAGTTAATTTTTCCAGAAATGATGAAATTGCAGACTATGGTCCGCTGGGCGAATTAGAAAACCTGGAAAGGGTTTCTCTTTCCATCGAGTCTAAAAATGGTATGCCGGACGTGTCTAAGTGGAAAAAACTGGAAACATTAACGATTAGCGGAATCAAGGATATTTCCTTTTTAAGTCAGCTGGAAACGTTGACCTGTTTGAATATCAGCAGCTCCTCTGTAGAAGACTTTTCGCCAATTCTTAATCTGCCAAATTTAAAAGAGCTCGCAGTCAGAAGTCATTATGGTGATATTCGTAGTATCGCAGTCCTTCAAAAACAGGAGAGCATAGAAAAGTTGGACTTGAGCGGGGATAAGATATATGAAAACCTGGAAGGCTTATTTGCTATGGCTAATCTTAAGGAACTGAATATCAATGATATCAGTATGGGACTGAATCCGGACAAAATTCCGGGCAGCGAGACTTTAGAAGTTTTGCACATGAATAATGTACGCTTTTTTGATAATATCCAGTATGTATCGGATGGCTTTGTATCCATGATTGATTATGACAAGGTGGAGATCACAGATTATCAGGCATTTTTTGAACATTTCCCAAATTTAAAGGAATTGTATATCCAGGGAAATACAGTTTCAAATATTGAATTTGTCAGCGCACTGCCAAATCTGAAAAAGCTGGATATCACAGCAAACTATGTAACAGATATTCGACCGGTAGGTACCTTGTCAAAATTTGAAACTTTGTGGTGCGGTGAAAATCCAATCAATCAGGGACAGGAGCTTAAGGATCGAATTGAGATTGATTTTAATACGACTCAAACAGAAAAAAGTATATTCTAAACCGGAGATAAAATATGAGTAAAAGAAGTTTCTATCATTTCACTCCGCCCAAAGGATGGATGAATGATCCGAACGGACTCATAAAAATAGGAGATACCTATCATATTTTTTATCAGCATTATCCATTGGATACGAAGTGGGGGCCTATGCATTGGGGGCATGCCATCAGCAAAGACCTGTTACACTTTACACATCTGGATATTGCGCTGTATCCTACGGAGGATGAGTATATCTTTTCCGGCTCTGCAGTTTTAGATACAGAAAATGTCAGCGGCCTGGCAAAGGATGATAAGCCGGTACTCTTATTGTTTTATACAGCACACAATCCGTTGACCGGAGAACAGATGCAAAGTATGGCATACAGTCATGATTATATCCACTTTGAAAAGTATGCAGAAAATCCGCTGATTCGAAACGAGGTAGCCGAAGCTAACTATAAAAAGGACTTCAGAGATCCAAAGGTATTTCGAAATCAGGTGATTGGCGGTTTTAGTATGGTATTAGCAGCCGGCGATCATATTGAAATATATCATAGCGAAAATCTTTTAGGCTGGAATCAAACCGGTTCGTTTTATCCGGGAGAATATGGCTATGCCGGTATATGCGAATGCCCGGATTTGATTTGTTTTAATTTTGAGAATAAAGATATTTATGTTATGACCATGAGTATGATTTATACGAAAGCCCTGGCAGAGCAAGAGAGTCATGTCATGCAGTATTTTATAGGTGAATTTGACGGTAATACTTTTTCGATTTCGCAGGACTTTGATGAACATATGCTGTTAGATTATGGCGAGGATAATTATGCCATGGTATCCTTTGGTGAAACAGATGAGGTCATTTTGCTGGGCTGGGGAGAAGACTGGAATAAAGCCAGACAGAATCAGGCAACAGACTACTTTGGTAAATTGACACTGGCCAGAACGGCAAAGCTGACAGAGAAAGAGGGAAAGCTATATCTCGCTCAGACACCGATTGGCTGGGAGGCAGAGGAAAGCAATCCGAAAAATAGCAGGGATAGTCAGACAGTGGAGTATTGCCTGGCAGAGGGAGAGGAAGTACTTATTAAAAATCTTCCTATCGTGAATTTAGGAAATGAATTAAAAATAGGTGACTTAAAAATCAGACGACCGGAACGCGGTGTCTGTCAAATCTGTATCTATGAAGATCACGGCTTTGTGGAGCTGTTTGCAGATTACGGCCTGATTTCATACAGTCAAAATTTAGATGAAAGATATAAATGAACACAGAGGAAAGAATTGACAAAGAGTTTAATATAGAAACCTGCAAACGGGATGCAACCAAAGAAGATGACCATCACAGAGCATATGAAGCGACGCCGTATGCTGTTTTGGATTTATTGACAGAGGAAGGCGTAATCAACAGGGATGATGTACTGGTGGATATGGGCTGCGGAAAAGGCAGAGTCGGTTTTTATCTGTCAAACCGAATCGGTTGCAGGGTAAAGGGAATCGAGTACAGCGAAGAATTGTATCAATTGGCACTTCAAAATCAGCAGAATCTCAAAAAGAAAGCCGATACGCAGTTTCTCTGTATGAATGCAGAGAATTATGAGGTACAAAAGGAAGATACCGTTTTTTTCTTTTTCAATCCGTTTTCTATAGAAATCCTCAGAAGCGTCATAGCAAATATCGAGAAATCCTACTATGAAAACAGGAGAGAGATAAAGCTCATTTTTTATTATCCTTCCATGGAATATGTAGGATATCTATTGACCAAAGAAAACATAGAGTTTATAGATGAAATAGATTGCTCTCACCTGTACAAAAAGAACAAGGAACGAGAGTGTTTACTGTTATTTCGCATATTTTAAATGATACATTTAAAATATGCGAACAGAAAATCTCAATCTATGGTTGAGATTTTCGAGGGCCTTGATTGGAAACTAACGAGACAGGGGACAAGAAGGAGAAAATATGTTATCAGATACAAAAGGAACGATGATGAATACCTATGTCAAGGACTATGTCATCTTTGACCTGGAGACAACAGGGATATCCTGTTATAACGATGAAGTGATAGAAATATCTGCCATTAAGGTAAAAAATGAAAAGGTAGTGGAGGAGTTTTCATCGCTCGTCAATCCGAGAAGACCGATTCCGTTTATGGCCAGCAGTGTCAATGGGATTACAGATGATATGGTAAAGGATGCTCCTTTTTTTGAGGATGTATTAGAAGCGTTTCTAAGCTTTATCGAGGATTTGCCGTTGGTAGGACACAACATTCATTCCTTTGATATGAAGTTTATGCACAGAGACTGTGAAAAGTTTTTTGGCAAGGTAATCGGAAACGATTATGCAGATACCCTAAAACTGGCCAGAGTATGTTTGCCTCAGTTAAAGCATCATAAACTGGTAGATTTGGCAGAACATTATGGGATTTCATCCAAAGGAGCGCACCGTGCATTAAATGACTGCAGGATGAATCAGCTTGTTTATGAAAAGCTGGGAAAGGAATTAAAAAGTCCAAAGGCAGAAGCAAAAGGATTAAAAGCATGCCCGAGATGCGGTTCGCCTTTGAAAAAAAGAAGCGGCAGATACGGAGAATTTATGGGCTGTACTTCTTATCCGGATTGCAGATATACAGAGAATGTGTAATTTGTTCCCTTTGAAGCACAGGTGGTTCGAATCGGACTGGCCAGGGTGAATCCTCACAAAGATGTTGAGAAATTTTATTTGGTGACAGAAAATAATATGAGAAATCCGGAGAGTATGTAGGGGCTATAAAAAAGCCTTATTTGGCGGAAAGGACAGCATATGTCAGTAGAAAACGGAGAATGGATTATGTATGGCGTAGAAGAGGATGATCCTTATTGCCTGCATACGGTCGAAGAATTAGAAGATTATATCAATGAAATCGGGTTTTTACCTTTGTTTCGAAATGAAATACCGGGCTTTTCTGTGGAGGAAAGAACCGTACCGACCTACTGGTGGTCAGGAGATGTAAAGAAGGATCCGTGGGAATGGCGTGCTGTCATAGCGGGGCGCGGAAAAATTGCCTATGGCAAATTTTTTAACGGGAAGGCTGGTTTTATTTCTAAAAAATGGCTGCCTGTTTTTGCCAATTACAGAAGAGACGGATATGATTTTGACTCCCTGTGGGAGGATGAGAAGGCCAATATTCGATTAAAGAAAATCATGGACTGTTTCACAGAGGATACGGAGCTGTATTCCTTTGAATTGAAAGCACAGGCCGGTTTTGGTAAAGGCGGAGAGAAAAACTTTGACGGAACCATCACAAATCTTCAGATGCAGACATATTTGTGTGTCAGGGATTTTCGCCAAAAAAGAAATAAAAAAGGAGAGGCTTACGGATGGGCAATTGCAGTGTATTGTATGCCGGAGCATCTGTTTGGATATGATTTCATCAGTCAAAAATACAGCGAGGACCCAAAAGAAAGCGGGCAGCAGATTTTTGACCATATAGCCGATATTTATCCGATAGCAAAGGAAAACCAGATACGAAAGGTTTTGGGAATCGGAGCAGATACCAAAATGCCAAAAAAGAAATAACAGGGAGGAAATATGGCAAGCAGATATGTAGAGGAATATGCGAAAAGTCATGGCATTACCGTTGCTGAGGCTATGGAGCATGCGATTGTAAAAGAATATTTAAAGGATCATCCGGCAAATAAACCGGAGGAATATCATGTGACCAAAACTACTATGGTTGCCGGGTGCGGTAGTGCCGGCAGTATGTGCGGCTGTGACAGTTAAAAAGTAAAATGAGATACGTGAGGATAGTATGTACAAGAAACTAAAGGAAAAGATTAATATCATATTAGTGACCAAACCCAGACATGTGGTCCTTTTAATGATTCTTCTTTTAAATGTGATTTTGATTGGCGGAGCCGCAGTAGTTATTTCACTGTTAGCTCCGAGCAATATAGAGGGCGGCTTTTGGCCATCCATTTTTTATACCATCAGTATGATTTTAGATGCAGGCTGCGTGCAATATGTCGTAGCTGATATCGGATCGACCAGCGTGACACTCATTATTGTTTGTCTGATTACCGTACTGATTGGTATGGTTACCTTCTCCGGAGCAGTCATCGGATATATCACCAATTATATTTCACATTTTATTGAGGATGCCAACGAAGGCGAAAGACCGCTGGTGATCTCTGATCACACGGTAATTCTCAATTGGAATAACAGAGCGGCAGAAATCGTTCATGATCTGTTATTTACTGAAAAGAGAGAAGTTATCGTAGTTTTGGTGAATAAGGATAAGGAAGATACGGAGCAAAAAATCAAGGACCGCCTTTCTGAAACTATTAAGAAACATCCAAAGCTTTTACATAAAAATACAGTGATTGTCAAGGAAGGGGAAACTTATTCTACGCAGCAGCTTGTCAATATCTCGGTCAATAAAGCAAAGTCTGTTATCATTTTAAATGAGGAAACTCAGAGCACGAACGGAAATCCCAATACGATTAAAACTCTGATTCAGGTAGCAGAAATGACGGCATCTACAGATTCAGTGGATAATCAGAATATCATAGTCGAGGTAGAAGATGAGTGGACACAAAAGATTTGTGAAAAAATCATTTCTCACAAGGAACGCTTGAATAAATGTCATATCATAGCGGTTCCGGTTAATAAGATTTTAGGAAGTATTCTGTCACAGTTTTCTATTATGCCGGAGCTAAATCTGGTATATGGAGAACTCCTTTCCAATGAAGGGGCAGAGTTCTTTTGTCAAAAATGCGAAAAACCAGAGGATGAAAACGATTTTATTGAAAAACGATTCGCTGATCATGCAAAGGCCATTCCGATTGCGGCGATGGAGTCACGAAAAGGCTGGCATGAGTTTTATGTCGCACAGAGCGAAGAGGATTTAAGAAAAAAAGAGTACCGAGAGACGAAGGAAGTAAAGGTTCAGCTAAATACGGACTTTGTGATGGAGCAAAAGAATATTGTTATCTTGGGACATAACACCAAGAGCAGACAGCTTATGGAAGGTTTCTTTTCTTTTCGAAACGAATGGAATTTACAGACTGAAAAAGGCAAGAAAGAGGTTCTCAATGTCATAGCGATTGATACCAGGGAAAGTCTGGAGCGGATGGATTATTACCGGGATTGTCCGTTTGTAACCAAATGTGTGGAAGCTGAAATTTATGAAGATAAGCTGATTTGTGATACGATCAATGAGTTTGTAAATCAGAATCAAAATGATACAACGGTGCTGATTTTATCAGATGACACAGCAGATTCAGAGTCTATCGATTCCGGAGCTTTGACATATTTAGTTTATTTACATGATATTATTGTAAAAAGATTAAAGGATAATCCGGATTTTGATGTGGAGAGTATTGATGTTATTGTAGAAATTATCAATCCTAAAAATTATGATGTAGTACATAATTACAGCGTAAATAATGTAGTCATCAGTAATCGTTATGTCAGTAAATTATTGACTCAGATTGGCAGTAAAGATGCTTTATATGAAATGTATTGTGATATGCTCAGTTATGATGAGGAGAATGCAGACCGTTTTATCAGCAAGGAAATGTATACAAAACCGGTTACGCAGTTTTTTAAAGAATTGCCGCCAACCTGCAGCGGAGCTCAGCTGGTACGAAGTGTATACAAGGCATCGCCCCAGGATAATAAATCCATTGTAATCGGATTTGTTTCACCGGGAGGGAAAATGACACTCTTTACCGGTGATAATATGGGAAAAGACTTTACACTGCAAAAGAAAGACAAAATTATCGTTTATAGCAATCATTAAATGAAAAAAAGGTATGGTATACCAAGGTTACTTTTTGTGAAAAGCCCTTGTTTTCAAGGGAAAAGTAGACTCGGGACCATATCTTTTTTATTTTTTTAGGGGTAATGTTATCGTAGCAGAAAACGAAAAGCTGCGATAAAAATTGGAATCAAAGTGGTAAAAAGGAGAAGAAAAATGAAGAGAGAAAGAAAACAAAACGTAATCGGGAAAATCAGCCTGTTATTTGCGCTGGCACTGGCATTTTCTGTTATGCTGATGCAGACAAAGGCAATGGCTGCTACCAAAATCACCAATGTTGCTTTTACAGGAGTAACAGAACCGGGAGTAGGAAAAACAGTTACCTGTGATATTTCATCGCCGGCAGGAGCAGCTTATACAGCTACAACCGTGACCTGGTATGAAATGTCGCTTAGCGCAGCAAATCCGTTTGATGAAATCACCGGATATGCATCAAATGATAAATCAGGCAGTGACTTGTTAACCTGGGATAAACCGGAAATTAAAACATTTAGTGCAAATAAACTGTATTTATTAAATATTGTTTTTGATGTAAAAGACGGATATGAACTTACCGAGGACTTTGTATGTACAGTGAATGGTCAGAAAGCTGCAGGACAAAAGGGTGAAGATTTAATCTATATGCAGGTTAACAATACGGTTATGATGGCATATGGTTTGGATGCTTCCGGCAAGTTGACATATGGAGACAGTAAATTTACATCGGTGGATGATTCTGAAAAGCCATCCACAGCACCATCGACAGCACCTTCTGCCAGTACATCACAGAAGCCTTCAGCCAGCACTTCACAGAAGCCTTCTGCCAGCACAACAAAGAAGCCTTCAACAAGTGCATCAAAAAAGCCTTCATCAAGTGCATCAAATAAACCGGCTTCAGCTGCTGCAGCAAAAGTTTCGACAGGAAAAATAGAAAAATTATCTCCTGCAAAGAAGAAATTAGTGGTAAAATGGTCAAAGGATAAAAATGCTAAGGCCTATGAAGTTCAGTATTCTTTAAAATCAAATATGAAGAGTGCAAAGACAATGACAGTTAAGGGAACTTCAAAAACCAGTACAACAATTAAAGGTCTGAAGTCAAAGAAGACTTATTATGTACGTGTCAGAAATGTAAACGGAAATAATAAGGGAGCCTGGTCAAAGGTATTAAAGGCTAAGGTTAAATAAGAATATAAAAGCAGTGAAAGGGTTTTATCATGAGTGATAAATTAGTCATGGGATATTGGGATTGTCCTACCTGTGGGCAAAAAAAGATCAAAGGTGTTATCAGAACCTGTCCGAATTGTGCACAGCCCAGGGATGAACACGTAAAATTCTATATGGATATGAACAATATCGAATACTTAACAGAGGAAGAATCGGCAAAAAAGGGAAAAGGAGCCGATTGGCACTGTCCTTATTGTGAAACCCTGAATTCTGCATTAGATGAAAGCTGTGCCAGCTGCGGTGCTCCGAGAGAAAAGTCAGAAAAAGATTATTTCCAGATACAAAAGGAAAAGGAAGTGAGTAAACCGCAGCCGGTCAGTCAAAATAATATCAAGGCACCTTCCATGCCTGATTTTGGAAAACTGCTTAAAAAAATGAAATGGGGTAGGTTCCTGGTAGCAGCGCTTATCTTATTGGCTGTTATATGGGCTCTGATGCCAAAGACAAAACAGGCAGTCGTTGAAAGTGTTCATTGGAATAATACGATTGAGATTGAGAAATACAAAGAAGTATATGAAAACGATTGGAATTTGCCAAGTGAGGCCAGGCTCGATCATACTGCGAATGAGATAAAAAGCTATTATGATAAACTCGACCATTATGAGACAGTTAGTTATCAGTCCTATGAAAAGGTAGGTTCTCATACCGAGACGGAGTATAAGGATAATGGAGACGGAACCTTTACTTCGCACAGTGTATCAGTTCCGGAATATGGGTATGTTACCAGAACAAAACAGGAACCGGTCTATGAAAAGATTCCTGTTTATGCAACCAAGTATTATTATTACATATACAAGTGGGCGCACCAAAGGGATGTGAGAACCGAAGGCACCACCAAAGAAACCTACTGGGGAGAGGTGAAGCTGGGTGAAAATGAACGAGAAGGAGCTCATACCAGCCGTTATGAAGTAACCGTACTGGATGAAAAGAAAAATAAATCAAAAAAATATACTGTGAATGAAGATATCTGGAATCAGATTGAGGTCGGCGGTAAATATAAGATAAAAGTTACCGCGGGACATATTACAGAAATCGTGAAATAGCACAATAAAAAGCCGAAAACGAGACATTTTGGTCTAGTTTTTCGGCTTTTTTATTGGTATAATATCTTGGTAAAAATTTGCTTGGCAGATAAAATCTGTCATACAAAAACATATGAAGTAAAAGGATGTATCTATGAAAATACATAAAATAATCAATATATTGGCAGTCGGCGGACTGGTTATGGGCCTGCTTTGCGGATGTGGAAAAGCAAAGGAACCGGTGAATTTAACCGTATGGCATGTGTATGGAGCACAAACAGACTCCCCGATGAATGCCATGGTAGAAGAATTTAATGAAACAGTTGGAAAGGAAAATGGTATTACCATTCAGGTAACACAGATCAGTAATACCAATGCCATTCATGAAGCCGTTTTGGCAGCGGCAAACGATGAACCGGGTGCAGCGGAGCTTCCGGATATTTTCCTTTCTTATCCAAAGACTATATTATCTATGCCAAGCAGAGATAATCTGGTTGATTTTAACGACTATTTTACGAAAGAGGAACTGGATGCTTATATTCCGGCCTTTGTAGAAGAGGGAATGATTGAGGATAAACTCTTGATATTCCCGATTGCAAAATCAACAGAGATTTTATTTGTAGACAAGACTTTATTTGACCGATTTGCCCGGGAAACGGGAGCTTCTTTGTCGGATCTTCAGACCTGGGAAGGTTTGTTTGATACTTCTGTTAAGTATTACAGATGGACAGATGCCCAGACCCCGGATGTAGAAAATGACGGTAAAAATTTCTTTGTACATGATTATCACTTTAATCATATGCAAATTGGAGCCAAATCTTTAGGAAATGAATTTTTTAAAGATGAAAATATCAATTTTGACAATAACTTTGAAAAAGTCTGGCTGCCATATGCCAAGGCGGCTATTCAGGGCGGTATTTGGATTCAGGGCGGATATGCAACCGAAGCAATTCGAACAGGAAGCGCCATTTCCAGCGTAGCTTCCAGTGCTTCTGTGTTATATTATGAGGATGTTGTGACATATCCTGACAATGTATCAGAGGATATTGAGGTAATTGCCAGCCCGATTCCTATTTTCGAAGGCGGTCAGAAGCTGGTTATGCAAAGAGGAACCGGAATTTGTGTGACAAAGTCTGATAAAGCCAGAGAAGAAGCAGCGATTACTTTTGTAAAATGGATTACAAAAGCAGAAAATAATGTTCGTTTTGTAACAGAAGCAGGTTATATGCCGGTTACACAGGAAGGTTTTGATCAGCTTCCGGCTGAAGTGGCCAAGATGGAACCCGGCAAATATAAAAGCTTGTATGAGGCGTTTTTACAGACTCAGAAGGATTATGAATTCTATACACCGCCTCAGTTTTCAAATTATCTGGATTTGGAAACCAATACAGAGAGTAAAGCGAGAAATCTTTTTAAGGAAGCGAGAGAAGAATATCTGGCCAAGATCGCCATTTTAGATGATGAAGATATTCAGAGCCGTCAGGAAAAAGAAGATAATATCGCGGACAGCCTGGCAAGAACCTACATGAATCGTTTCATAGAAGAAATGAAATAGGAAGGAAACAGTTTATGCATCGTATTAGCCACATATTAAATCTGGCAAAACGTTCAGGACGAGAGGGCGTCAGCCTTCGAAATCGACTCCTGACATATCTTTTCTTGATGTCTCTGGCAGTTTTGGCAGTGACAATTACAATTTTGATTGCAACGGGAGTTATCTTTAACGGAAAAGATCAGGTAAATGAACGATTAAATGTTCAGCTGGATTATGCCAGTTCCACACTTCAGGAAAATGTGGATTTATTAAATGGATACAACAGAAGTATGGCCCAGAATTTAAGTCATGAAATCGATTATTTTCTGGATGGAAAAACAGATATTGAAAGTTTAAACAATCACACAGAGGATTTAATAGAACTTCAAAAAGTATTGTATGGTGAAATCAGCACAACGCTCAAGCTGGCCAGATGCAGCGGATGTTTCGCTGTTTTAAATGCAACTACCAATACCAATATTGAGAATGCAGACAATTTCAGAAGTGGTGTGTATTTAAGACTGGGAAATGTAAATAACACCGTACAGTTAAATCCGGATGTATATCTGTTTAGAGGTATTCCGGAAATTGCGATAGAAAAAGGTCTGGAGCTTCACAGCCGTTGGAATTTAGAGTTTGATATCACAAATATTCCTACTTTTGATGAGTTTGTAAAATTAAAAACTGCAAAGCAGGGCGTGTGGTCACATAAAATTCATGTTACCAATACCTGGGAAGAAATGGTTATGTACAGCGAACCGATTATCGGTAAACAGGGACAGATTTATGGTGTATGTGGTGTGGATTTGAGTGAACTGTATATGCAGTTATCCTATCCGGTAGTCGATACCGAGTTTGGACCGATTATCTCAGTTATGGCTCCGATGGAAAATGGTGTTTTAATGACGGAAGAAGGGTTAATCGGAGGACAGGGAGGAACCTGGATGACGCATTTTCCGGCTCTCGAAGTCAAGGAAAAGAACGGATTTACCCTGTATCAGGACGGAGCAGAGTCTTATGTCGGATGTCATAAAGTACTTTCTATGCCGGGAGCAGAGGATAAGCAGTGGGTATGTGCAGTGCTAACACCAATGGATACGTATCGAGATTATGTGGATGCTGTGCGTCAGAGACTGGCTATTTTTGGCTTATTATTGGCAGTTGCCCTGGTTCTGTTATCACTGGGAATATCAAAAAGATATGTGGATCCGATTGTTGCCAGTCTGGAATCTTTACAGAATGCAGAAGATTTAGGAAGTATGAATACAGGAATTTCAGAGCTGGATACCCTTCTTCGATACTTTGACTCTATTTCCAAGGTAGAAACAAAGACAATTGTAGAGGAAGGACTGCCTGCAAATATCGAGGAACTGTTTACTCATTTTTCAAACGGAGTCGAGCAGCTTACCAATGCGGAATATCATGTGTTCCAGCTTTATATGGATGGAATGTCGATAGCCGAAGTACCGGAAGCAGCATGTATCAGTATGAGTACGGTGAAAAAACACAACAGAAATATTTATGATAAACTTCATATCTCGTCTTATGATGAGTTAATGCTTTATCTGGATTTATTCCGAAGATGTGATCGCCTGAGTGAGTTGGAGCGATAGTATTAAAAATACGTAAAAATCCATATGGTACCAAGTATACTTTTTGCAAAAAAAGCCTTATTTTAGGCCAAAAGTATACCTGGTACCATATTTTTTTTTGAATTTTTATTATATGCTTTCATCAGACGAGGACGAAAGGTCCACCGCCAAAATGATGAGTGCGAGATGTCAGATGAAAAAACATCGACGCAAAAAGAAGGGAGGCTTACATGAAGGAAATAATCAAAACAAAAATCAAAAGTGCATCCTCAAACGGTACTATTATTTACCGAGTAGAATGTGAGGTATGTAACAGATTAATTTCCGGTAGGCCAATCACTTCATTCGATTCTCAAAAGGACTTATCGAAAGAACAGCAGATTATTCGTGCTGCCATGTTTGAAAGAGATAAGGAAAGAGAATTGACCGCATTAGTCAGAAAAGCTACCGAAATCTTTAGCCTGTGTCCAATCTGTCATAAACTGGTATGCGATGATTGCTTTTTAGTTTGTGATGATTTGGATATGTGTAAGGAATGCGCCAGCAAACTTCAGGCCAAGGGAAGTGTAGTTGCAGAACGTGCAATCACGGCGGAATCAGTCGTAGCAAAATAAAATCATATGGCGAAAAGCCGGAATGGAGGATGTTATGAAGAAATTCGCATCAAAAAAAGCAGGAGTAGCACTTTCACTCGCTCTTGCAGCAGCAGTATGTATCACATCTGCTACCAATGTAGAAGCTGCTTCCAAAAAGTATGTTAAGTCATTAAAGGTAAGCAAAACATCAGTTAGCTTGACAGAAGGCCAGAAGGCTACTGTAAATGCAACTGTTGCAGTAAAGGGATCAGCTCCAAAGAAAGTGACTGTAAAGTCAAGCAATGCCAGCATCGCTTCTGTAAAAGCAGGAAAGGCTTCTAAAAAAGGAGTTTCTACTGTTACTATTACAGCAAAGAAAGCCGGAACCGCTACTATTACAGTAAAGACAACCGGAAAGAACAGCAAAAAGAAACAGCTTAGCAAAGCAATCAAAGTGACAGTTAAAGGAAAAACAAGCGTGAATCCATCAACAAAACCATCAAATAATCCAGGAACACAGCCATCAAGCAACCCTGGAACACAGCCATCAAATAACCCGGGAACACAGCCATCAAATAATCCGGGAACAAAGCCATCAAGCAATCCTGGTACACCTTCAACAAATCCTAGTAATGCACCTGTTGTAAGTACAGGATTTACAAAGGCTGACTATACTGTTAAATATGAAGTTGTTCATAAAATGGTTGATTTCACAATCAATACTGAAACTACTTCAAAAGAAGAATTAGCAGCTCAGGGATATACAATTTCTGCAGATGGTAAGAGTGCTTCAAAAGATAATGCATTATTAAAGGCAACTTACACATTTAAGAAATTACCTACAACATTAAGTGAACTTCAGCAGTTTGATATTAAGAGCGAAATGGTAACTGTTGACGG
>JAZUKG010000183.1:0-2541 GCA_045643145.1 Lachnospiraceae bacterium
ATCCCCGGCTGCATCGCCGGACTGCTTGCAGGCGTCATCGTTTCGAAGGCGTCCGCTGCGCCCTCGAAGGAGATCGAGGCGCTGTACGAACGCGCGGTCTCCGGCGAAGAGGAGTAAGGCGGCGCACGCAGGGAGCCTCCCGGAGTTCTGCGCCGCAGAAACGGAAAGAAACAGAAAACAGGCACAGTCCCTTTCGCGACAGCCCAAAAAGAAAGTTCTTTCGGAATGTGGATTTTGCACGGCAAAATCCGATGCTCGTTAGAGATGCGGACAGATTGGGATTTATAGGTGAAAAGAATGGAGAATTGTGACTGGTGCAATCTATCCGAAGAAGACAAACAGTTTCAGATATATGAAAGTAAATCTTGGGCTGTTTTCCTTTCAGATGAACAGGATTATATTGGACGGTGTATTTTAGTTTTAAAGCGTCATTGCAACTCAATGTCAGAACTAACGGATGATGAATGGAAAGAACTTCACAATCTGATTTGTAAAGTGGAGGAATGTTTAAAGACTGTTTTAGGAGCGACTCTATGTAATTGGAGTTGCTTGATGAATAATTTTTATAAAAAGGCAGTCCCTAATCCTCATCTTCATATTCATGTAAGGCCAAGATATGATAAGCCTGTACTGCTTAACGGGAGCACTTATACTGATAGCGAGTTTGGGCATCATTATGCATTGAAAAAGAGCGGGATAATACCTGCTAAAGATAAGGAAGAAGTGTGTATTCGACTAAAAGAATGGCTGAATCGCTAAATCCCAGTTTATGGAGATAAACCTGCTAATGATTTGCAAGCTCTTTTTTGACTTTTTAACAAAATATTTTGTCATATATTTTTTGACATGCTAAAATAACCAGGCCTTTGAGTCTGGTTCTAAATTGTAAAAATTTTGACTGAAAAAATTGATTAAGCGATGCTCTTTTCTGCCGAGTTTAATACCTCTGAAACTCTTGCATGGTATATTCTTAGGAATTTATTGTATGCAGCAAACATTGCAACCCTGTAATGCTTGCCTTCATCTCGCTTCTTCATAAAATATGAACAAACAGGATCATCAGAATAAAATCTTTTGTTTGTATTCATCGCAGTGATTAACTCGAATCCAATTTTTCTTAATATCTTGGATCCGCGTTTTGATATATGTCTTTTTGTTCCTGTGAACTGGCCAGACTGATAAGGGGGAGCATCGATACCTGCATAAGCAATTAAAGCCTTAGCACTGTGGAATCTTCTGGGATCACCTATTTCTGCCATGAGTCTTGGACCGAGTGTATCGCCGACGCCGGTCATTGCCATAACTGTTTCATATTCAGGTAGCATCTTGGCGATTTCCTGCATTCGCTTTAAAATAGAAAACAGAGATGCATTAGCATCTTTTAAAAGTCTGGAAGCACCTAGGATGATCATATATGTTGACTCCTGAGCATCCAGTGTGTGGATACCGTTTTTTGCAATCGCATAAAGCTGGCTGGCTTCGTTTGCACTAATGCGGTATCCTTTCTTTTTAGCCCATTTTTCATAGCGTTCACAGAACTTCTGCTCTGAGTACTTTAGAATAATGTCTCTGTGCCAGTATTCTTCGGCAAAATCGCTTAGCTTATCTTTTCCGGTATGCCTGTTGTATGCATCCAAATATGAATAAGCGCCGGGAATTGTTCGATCCATGATGTTGCATAATGCAATGCAACGGTCAGTTCTGACTTTCATGAATCGTTGATATTCCATCCCTAGAAACCGAAGTTCTTCTCGTTGCGGGCTGAGTTCCAGACATTCGTGTTTACGATACCAAAAATCAATGCCATATCTTGCAATGATTAACGCATCAATTCTATCGGTCTTAGGGTTTCGTATTCCTTGATATCGATAGCGTTTCATTTCAAGAGGGTTGACCACAATAACGATGTATCCCTTTTCCTTAAAATAATTTGCAACAGGAAAGTGATATGTTCCGGTTGCCTCCATTACAATATGAAGTTCATCCTTAAATTTACATAGTTTTTGATAAAGAGAATCCATATCTGTTTTGTTGTGTCTGTAATCTTTTGGTGACATAAGGATTTCTCCATATGGATCAATTGCACATATGGTACTTTTTCCTTTTGCAACATCAACTCCGACACTAATCATAACGACACCTCCTATACAATTAATTTCATAGTTGGCGACCACCCACACTTATTTCGTTTCATTTTCGTTAGTGACACGTAATCCTGAATAGCGTTTATCCAGGTCACAACCTGCTTAATCGAATGCTGATAATAAGGGGATGGCTGACAGTTTAACGACGGATGAATCATATTGATTTCCCAATTTTAGTTACGTCAGGCCATCTATATCCTTATTATAAAAAAATAAGTGCAAATGATATTGAAATCATCTACACTTATATGGTACGAAATTTTAATTTGTTGCTACAACGAAAGGAGAAATATGCGTTTTAATATTTTGTTTGTGGTAATAATATCTGTTTTTTTAGGTATTGTTACCTTTTGTATTTGCAAAATTAAAAAAACTGATAATAAAAGGAATGTCTACA
>JAZUKG010000184.1:0-2286 GCA_045643145.1 Lachnospiraceae bacterium
TATATTATAATTTACAACATGAACAACTATTTTTCAAACGAATTATTAAATTTTTCATTTAAAAAATATGTAAAAAAAATACGGCGGTAGGGTTCCCGCCGGATAAAAAAAAAGCCCGACCGCACTGTTGTGCAGCCGGGCCAATCAATTCATTATCCCATGCCGTCTATCGCCATCGGCAATCACTCTCTTATCTTACATCCTGGATTCCCGCACACACATAACGAGATAGCCCGCATATAGAAATATTTTACCTGAAATTCAAAAAAATATGTTATTTACTTGCTTTTTTTATCGTTATGTGTTATATTATTATACATAACGATATTTGGAGGATAACAATGGTCATTATACATCAGAAAGATATACGTTCGGGCATTACGTATGCTTACGAGTCAATTTCATTTTGGGATAAAGAAAAACACCAGTCACGGGCTCACCGGAAATTGATTGGACGCGTTTCTGCTTCAGGTGAAATTATTCCTACAGATGGGAGATGCAGTCGCAACCCCGAACTACTTAAAAAGACACGCAAACGCGGACCTGTTCCGATGAACTGCATTCAAAGATCATTTTACGGGGCAACATGGCTCCTGGATCAGATTGGCGAAAAACTTGGTCTCATCAATGATTTGCGCATATGCTTCCCGGAAGATTACCGCAAATTACTGTCCATTGTCTATTTTCTTATTCTCGGGAACAATCGTGCCATGATGTATTTCAAATACTGGTCAGACACGCATATACACCCGTATGGAGAGGATATCTCATCGCAGGATATCAGTCGCCTTTTTGCATCAATTTCAGAGGAGTCCATACGATGCTTTGCGCGTCTTCAGGGGAAACGCCGGTTAGAAAAGGAATACTGGGCTTACGATTCCACCAGTATTTCAAGTTACTCTGAATTGCTGAAGCAAGTCAAATATGGCAAGAATAAAGAATCGGATCATCTTCCTCAAATCAACCTACTTCTGTTATTTGGGGAACAGTCTGGTTTGCCCTTTTACTACAGAAAATTATCGGGGAACATTCCTGATGTAAAGACAGTAAACACGCTTGTGAAGGAACTTGATATTCTCGGTTACCGTAAGGTTAAGTTTGTGATGGATCGGGGATTCTATAGTAAGACCAATATCGACCAGCTTTATCAGCATCACCATAAGTTTGTTGTTGCTGTCAGTACAGGACTTTCCTTTGTAAAAAAACGTATTTCGGAGGTTCGTGAAAGCATCCGAGATTATGGCAATCATGATTCAAAATACGGGATTGGAGCATCTACGCAAACCACGGAATGGAAATATTCACAGGAACGTCCATATAAAAAAGATACTCTTTCCGGCAACCGGCGAATGTATCTGCATATTTATTACAGCGTTCAAAAAGCTGCAGAAGAAGAACTTGAACTGAATGTGCGTTTGGATAACTTGAAAGAAGAATTGCTTTCCGGACATCGCATTGAAAAACATCAAAAGGCATACGGACAATTTTTTGAGGTACGCGAGACTCCGAAACGAGGGATTACCGTATTGGTTAAAGAGGAGGCAGTCCGTGAAGTCAGGAAGGAACACGGATTTTTTGCTCTAATCAGCAATGAAATTAAAGATCCGATTGATGCATTGGGTGTATACAGAAGCAAAGATGTTGTTGAAAAGGCTTTCGGGAATCTGAAAGAACGTTTGAATTGCAGACGATTGCTCACGTCATCAGAAGACTCCTTGAATGGAAAGTTGTTTGTTGAATTTGTTGCTCTGATTTTTCTGGCATATATTAACCGGAAAATGCAAGAAAAAGGACTTTACAAAGAATATACAATGGAAAAACTGTTCCTTGAACTGGAATCCATACAAAGTTTTAGCGAACCAGGTCGGGCTCCGATTGTATGCGAAGTTTTGGAGAAGCAGCATCGTATTTATGCCGATTTGGAGATTCTGTCTCCCCAATAGAATTTCTCGTTATGTGTGTACGGGAATCCAGGTAATAAGATAAATACGGGCGGGCCCGTTCTGCATATGCATGCGAAATCCCGGCCTCTATCAGTGCAGTCAGTCGATGAACAAGCCGGGCTTTCAGGATTCTGTCCACCATAACAGGCCCGAGGCCTGGCACACGGAGCAAATGTTCCCTATCTGCCTGATTTACATTGACAGGGAAAAATTCGGGATGCGCGTCCGCCCACATTTTCTTCGGATCCGATTCCAGAGAAAGATTTCCACTTGCATCAAACACCATTTCTCTGGGTAGAAAACGATATTTCCGCAAAAGCCAATCGACCTGGTATAGCCGATG
>JAZUKG010000185.1:0-12553 GCA_045643145.1 Lachnospiraceae bacterium
GAGTTACTTCCTTGAAAATTTCGCCAATTTCCTTGGTTACGTTTTCTGTGATATCTGCATTAAATCCGATTGATTTACGATCCAGTCTCGTCTCTACTACCAATCAAAGGCCGTCAAAGGCTCCTGAGGAGACGAAAAGGAGGTTGCTGGTATCTATTTGGATTAATTCCTGATGTGGGTGTTTTCTACCTCCCTGAGGTGGTACAGAGGCAACTGTACCTTCGATAATCTTTAAGAGTGCCTGCTGAACACCTTCACCGGAAACGTCTCTGGTAATCGAAACATTTTCGCTCTTCTTTGTGATTTTATCAATTTCATCGATATAGATGATACCGTATTCTGCTTTTGCCACATCATAATCTGCTGCCTGAATCAGTTTTAAAAGGATGTTTTCTACATCCTCACCTACATATCCGGCTTCTGTTAATGTAGTAGCATCAGCAATCGCAAACGGTACATTTATGATTTTAGCAAGTGTCTGTGCCAAGAAGGTCTTTCCGCTACCGGTAGGTCCAATCATGATGATGTTACTCTTCTGAAGCTCTACCTCATCTATATCCTTTGGTGCTGTAACTCTCTTATAATGGTTATATACAGCTACGGATAACACCTTTTTAGCCATTTCCTGACCAATTACATAATCATCCAAAAATTCCTTGATTTGAACCGGCTTTAATAAATTGATATCTAAACCGGGTTCAAACTGTTCTTCATCCTCAAACTCTTCTTCAATGATATCTGTACATAAATCAACACACTCATCACAGATATACACACCGGTCGGGCCCGCAATCATCTTACGTACCTGATCCTGCGTTTTATTACAAAAAGAGCATCTGACTTTCATATCAGGATTTTTTCCTGTCATATACCTAACTCCTATTTTGCTTTATTCCTTATGGTCATGATTTGAAATAACCTTATCAATCAAACCATATTCCATTGCTTCCTGAGCAGTCTTCCAATTATCTCTTTCTGTATCTAAAGAGATATCTTCCAGGCTGCGTCCGGTATTTTCAGCTAAAATCTTGTTTAACTTTTCTTTTGTTCTCAAGATGTGCTTTGCTGCGATTTCGATTTCAGTAGCCTGTCCCTGGGCTCCGCCAAGTGGCTGATGAATCATAATTTCCGCGTTTGGAAGAGCCATACGTTTTCCTTTTGCTCCGCCTGCTAATAAAAATGCGCCCATGCTGGCAGCCATACCTACACAAATAGTAGATACATCACATTTGATATACTGCATGGTATCATAAATTGCCATACCGGCAGTTACAGAACCACCCGGGCTGTTAATATATAAATGAATATCCTTTTCAGGATCCTCTGCTTCCAAGAATAAAAGCTGAGCAACAACAAGGCTTGCAGTTACCTCATTTACTTCTTCACCCAAGAAAATAATTCTTTCCTTTAATAATCTGGAATAAATATCATATGAACGTTCACCACGACTAGTCTGTTCAATTACAACTGGTACTAAACTCATATTCATATCCCCCTTTCCTTTATGGAATATTTTTACCTTTTTCAATAATTGCGGCCTTATAAAGGCCGCAACTACTATCATACCTATTTAAAACTATTTGCTTTCTTTTGCATTGTTTGTAACAAATTCTGCTGCCTTTGCTACTGCAAGATCTCTCATGATTTCCTTCTTGCCTTCTTCGCCGATCATATCTTTTGCTTTATCAGCTTCCATCTTGTACATTTCAGCGATTCTTTCAACTTCTTTATTGAAGTCTTCTTCTGTAGCTTCAATACCTTCAGCCTTAACAACTGCTTCTAATACAAGTCTTGATTTGATACGAAGTTCAGCCTGTGGTAAGATCTGTTCCATCATCTTGTCTTCAGTCATACCTGTAAACTGCATATACTGTTCAAATGAAAGACCCTGACTCATAATTCTCTGAGCAAATTCATCCATCATCTGTCTCTGAGTTGTTGTTACCATTGCTTCAGGAATGTCCATCTTTGCATCAGCGATTACAGCTTCAACTGCTGCTTTTTCTTTCTGTTCCTTAGCATTCTTTTCTTTTGTTTCTGCCAAGCTCTTCTTTACGCTGTCTTTGTATTCAGCAACTGTTTCATATTCTGAAACTTCTGCTGCAAATTCATCATCAAGTTCAGGTAATTCTGCTTTCTTGATTCCTTTGATTTTAACCTTGAATAATGCAGGCTTTCCGGCAAGTTCTTCTGCCTGATAATTTTCAGGGAAAGTAACGTTTACATCAACATCATCGCCGATGTTCTTTCCGATTAACTGATCTTCGAATGTATCGATGAATGAGTGAGAACCGATTTCTAAGTCGTAATCTTCTCCCTTTCCGCCTTCAAATGCTTCACCGTCTACAAATCCTTCGAAATCGATTGTAGCCTTGTCTCCGCTTTCTACTGCTCTGTCATCTACTGTGATTTCACGAGCGTTGTTCTTTCTTTCACGATCGATTACTTCCATAACTTCTTCATCAGTTACTTCTGTTTCAATCTTTTCAATCTTTACACCTTTGTATTTTCCGAGCTCTACTTCAGGCTTTAATGCTACTTCAGCAGTAAAGATGAATGCTTCATCCGGGCTGAGCTGAACAACATCAATCTTTGGTGAAGAAACGATTTCTTCTTCGCATTCGCCAAGAGCTTTTTCATAAGCACCAGGAATAACAGAGTTTGCAGCTTCTTCCAGGAAAATTCCTTTTCCGTACATTTTTTCTACCATTGCGAAAGGAACTTTACCTTTTCTGAATCCAGGAACGCTGATTTTGCTTTTTTCCTTCTGGTACACCTGATTAACAGCAGCCTTCATATCTTCAGCAGATACTTCGATAGTAAGCTTAGCCATATTGTGCTCTAATTTTTCGATTTGTAAACTCATTTTAATATTTCCTCCTACGAAACTATTTCTTTTTAAATTTGTTTCATTCTTTTTGTAAATATGCATAATTTCCCATATTCACAGTCATTTTAAGATTATAGCACAAACTTTTTTGAAATACTAGCACTTTTTCAGACTGTTTCTTCTATTCTATTTCTCTTTCTCTATCTTTAACAAAAGTTACCATTATAGAATTCTTCGGATTGCCAATACTACTATCAAGATAAGCTTATCTTATTGAATCTTTTTCTTTATCGATAACAAAAAGCAGAATAAATAATGAATAAAAAAGGAGGCTATCTATCATGAATAATTCCAAGACAAACAAAATGGAAGTCCCTCAGTCAAAGGCTGCCATGGACCGTTTCAAAACTGAAGTAGCATCAGAACTCGGTGTGGATTTAAAAGAAGGCTACAATGGTGATTTAACTTCAAAGCAGGCCGGCTCTATCGGCGGCGAAATGGTTCGTAGAATGATTAAAAGCTACGAGTCAAACTTAAAATAAAACTTCTATATAAAAGAGGCCGTGCAACTCTGCACAGCCTCTTTTTATTCTGATATTATATTTTTTCTTTTTGTTAATTATATCCCTATCATATTAGAGTTATGATAGGCCGGATTTTCTGTTACCTCTTCTCCAAACCAATCAGGCGCTGAAAAACCGTTTGCATCCTCTACGCTTTCAAATTCTACCTCCGCCATAAAGAATTGTTTCGGGAGCAGGAACTGATCCAGTTCAATGGTATATTCCTTTCCGTTTTGAGATAACGGAATCTCATATCGAATTTTATGAATCAGATTCCCATCAACCTTTTTCACCAGATGTTCAAATGCTTCTTTATTAAGAGGCAGATTTTCCTCCTGTCTCACCATAAGCCCTTTGCCTTTATAAGTCAGAATATAATCCTCGCCGTGTTTTCGAATTCTCACAACCGGATTCGTACATAAATATCCCTGAATGATTTCTTTATGTAAAAATATATCTAAATTCTCCGGTATTTTCTCAATTAAAAACTTTTTTTCGATTTCCATAAACCTTCTCCGATTCTTTCCTTTTTCTTAAGTATATCATACTTACTTTTATTTGAAAAAACTGACTTTTTTTCGTATACTTAAAATATACATATATGTCGATATATTACGCAATAGCATATTATGAAAAGGAGATAGATTATGAGTAAATTATGTATTTTTTTAGCTGAAGGCTTTGAAGAAATCGAAGCGCTGACTGTCGTTGACTTATGCAAAAGAGCAGCCATTGATATTTCCATGGTCTCTATCACACAGGACCTGACTGTTACCGGTTCTCACCAGATTCCTGTCACATGTGACTGCATTCTGGATGAGGTTGATTTTAATCAGGCGGATATGATTATTCTTCCAGGCGGAATGCCGGGAACCCGCAACCTTGAAGCCTGCGAAAAACTTATGGCCGAGGTAGATGCGTTCCATGCTCAGAAAAAGTATTTAAGTGCCATTTGTGCGGCTCCAAGCATCTTTGGCCACAAAGGCATTTTAAAAGGCCAGACAGCCTGCTGTTACCCTACTTTTGAATCCCATTTGGAAGGTGCTACTGTATCAGCCAATCCGGTAGAAACCAGCGATCATTTTATTACCAGCCGCGGAATGGGCACTGCGATTGAATTCGGTCTGGCAATTATCGCTCGCATAAAGGATCAGGCCACCAGCGATGAAATCGCAAAATCTATCATTTACAAATAAAAAATAGTATAAAAGGAGAATACTGCATGAAAAGAAAATGGACTTCTTTTTTAGCACTTGGTTTGAGTCTCAGTTTGGTTTTTTCGACTGTTTTCTCATCTACCGGTTATGCTACGATGCAAACAGATTTAAACGCAGAAGGAATTTCCGTTTCTCAAAACGAAATCCCGGAGACACCTTCTGAGGATTTTTCAAAAGATAATACTGACATCTCATATGACGATGAGACCATAAACGAATCAGAAAACTCGCAGGAAACCGAAAATCTGCCAGCCGATGATTCACAATCTGCAAATGCCGACGAAGACGACGCTTCACAAAAAAAAGATCAGGCTCCACTTGACGAAATCGCTCCGGATACCGAATCGCCGGATGCAGAGGCTCCCGGCGCCGAAAACAATGAAATCACCATCACCTTTTATGACAGCGATAAAACAACGGTTTTATTTTCGCAAAAGATGCACAAGGGTGAAACGCTTTCAAACTATTTCAGCGACCCGCTTCAAATCAAGCTTATCAAAAACGGACATTCCTTAAATAAATGGGTAGGTGTCACCTCAGAAAAAGGACACTCATCCACCGGTTTATTATCCATAACCTTTAACAAGGATAATGCGTTTTATGCGATGTGGAACACTTCCCCGTATCAGTACCCGATTCATTACGAAATCGGCGACGGTGCATACTACGAGGATAAAAATCCACCTTCCACATTTACCATAGAAAGTGAAATCACCACTCTTCCGAGTCCTGTCAGAGAGGGATATTTATTTGGCGGTTGGTATTTAGATTCTGCATTTAGCAAAGCCTTTTCATCTATCCCAAAGGGTACTTTTATCGATGCACCGGCTGCGAACGATCCATCCTATACTTTATATGCAAAATGGATCAGTGCAAAACCGGCAGCACCTGAAATCAAATCCGCAAAAAATAGCAAAAAAGGTGTTGTAAAGGTAACTTTTAAGCCTTCTGCAAATGCTGTCGGATATGAAATCGTTTCATCTAAAAGCAAAACCTTTAAAAAAGAAAATAATGCAAAGACCATTACTTCTACTACTGCAACCTATACCAATATGCCTCAGAATAAAACCTATTATTTCAAGGTTCGTGCTTATTCCAAGGATTCTACAGGCAAAAAGTGTTATAGCGAATATGGCAGTACAAAATCTGTAAAAATCAAAAAAGGAGTAACCGAGTCAAAGGCCACCTCCACATCCGGTAAGTTAAAAAGTGTAAAAATCGCATCCGGAACCGATTTGGTTGTAAAAGCAACTGTGAATAAACGTCTGAAAAGCTACGACGATTCCTACTATTTAGTACAGGTCGACCCTGTCAGCGGTAAAATTTCAAAACAGGTTGCTCATACAGATAAATCCAAAGCCGTTACTTTCCGACTGGGGATAAAAGGAGAAAACGGAATCAACCTAATTCAAGGAAAATATGCAGTGGCAATTCGAAAAAGCAGCAATAAATATATGCTGATTTCCAAAGCCTCTTTCATCACGAATCCGGAAGGAGCAGCTACTTATACCGCTCCATTCCCTACAGCAGCCAGCAAAAAGGGTGAGCAGGGCAGTTTAAATGTCTCAGACGGTATTTCACATGCCTTTTTGAATATGGACCTTCGAAATATGCTGGGCGGAACCATTCCGTATCAGTACAACGGAAAGACCTATTATTTCAACGATCCTTGGAGCGGATATATTTCTGCTGCCAACAAGCTCGGGCTGACCATTACCGGACAGATTATGCTAAGCTATACAGACAGCAAAAAATATATGATCGTTCCCGGAGCCAGAAGTTCAGGCCATTTATATTATGCTATGAATGCACAGGAAAAGAAGTCTCGTGAGGAATTGGAAGCAGCCTTTTCATTTATGGCCGAAAGATATTCTACCGATACCTGTCATCTGGATAACTGGATATTAGGTAACGAGGTTAATATCCATCGTGTATGGTATTATGCCGGTAAAAGCTCAGGAAACACATTTATGAAAAATTATGCAGATACTTTCCGTATTCTGTATTATGCCGTAAAGAGTAATTCAAAGAATTCCCGTGTATACATCTGTACCGATCATACATGGAATAACAGATTAAACGATTGGGGCGCAAAGCCGTTTATCGAGTCCTTTAACAAGCAAATCAAGGCTCAAAACAAGAACATCAAGTGGAACCTTGCATTCCATGCTTATCCGGCTGTATTAACCAATGCAGCGGTATGGAACGACAACAAGAGTGATCGTTTCTCATGTTCAAACAGCAGCGATACCGAGTTTGTATCTGCTCTCAATCTTCAGGTCATGACCAATTATATTAAAAAGAATTATGGTTCAAGTACCAGAGTTATTATTTCAGAGGTTGGATTTACACAGTACACCGGTGCCGACACGCAGGCTGCTGCTCTGGCCTATTCTTATTACAAGGCTGAATTTAATGATATGATTGATGCCTTTATCATTCAGACCGTTAACATCAGCACCGCAGAAAACTATTCGCTTTCACCGGAAGCGCAATCTGTTTTCCGATATATGAATACTCCGGACTATGAAGCCTATACCAATAAGTATTTAGGAAAGATTGGTGCTTCAAGCTGGCGTAAAGCAATCCCGGGTTTTGATGACAAAAAATTAAAAGCAATGCCGAGATAAAAAAGATAAAGACAACAAAAAAGACAGAAGCAATTTTGCTTCTGTCTTTTTTAGTACGGATGAAGGGACTTGAACCCCCACGGTCTCCCACCAGAACCTAAATCTGGCGCGTCTGCCAATTCCGCCACATCCGCATGTCTAATATTATAAAAAAGTAAATGCCATAACCTTCGTTATGGCATTTCAGTGAGCCACCGGGGACTCGAACCCCGGACAACTTGATTAAAAGTCAAGTGCTCTACCACCTGAGCTAGTGGCCCTTAACTGGGCTAGGCAGATTCGAACTGCCGAATGCAGGAGTCAAAGTCCTGTGCCTTACCGCTTGGCGATAGCCCATTATTAAAAAGGTGGATAAAGGGATTCGAACCCTTGGCCTCCAGAGCCACAATCTGGCGCGCTAACCAGCTGCGCTATACCCACCATATTTTTGAGGGAAGATAATTCATCTTCCCTCATACGTGCCCGAAGGGATTCGAACCCCCGACCCACGGCTTAGAAGGCCGTTGCTCTATCCAGCTGAGCTACGGACACACATGCCAGATACTTATCTGTGCGATTTAATAATGGGAAGGCTTTGATCTTCTCAAACTGCCTACCTGCGATTCATATTCTTTTCTATGAACCGGACACTTATGTGTCAAGCGGGTGATGGGAATCGAACCCACGTATCCAGCTTGGAAGGCTGGTGTTCTACCATTGAACTACACCCGCATATATGAGTTGTCGAAATGTAACTTTTCCAACAATTACTCATAAAAAAATCGGGGTGACAGGATTCGAACCTGCGACCTCCTGGTCCCAAACCAGGCGCTCTAGCCAAGCTGAGCCACACCCCGTTTTGCGTTTTACTTCGTGACGCAATATGTATTATATGGTATTAACTTTATAATGTCAACACATTTTTTGAATTTTTTTTACTTTTTTGTAACAGGCCTTTATTCCAGGTAATTAATCGTGTAATGTGCCTCACCGGCCGCATCAATTTCCATCAGAATATAGCTCGGTTTTCTGCCTTCCTGTCTGGGATAGCTAAGACTCCCCGGATTTAATACAGTAATATTCTTATCGATATCTACAACCGGCTTGTGCGTATGGCCAAACATAACGATATCAAAGCCTCTTTGCAATGCTTCCTGTTTGATAATTTCCCGGTTCATGGATACATAATAATTATGTCCGTGAGTAATGAGAACCTTGTATTTTCCTATCTGTGTTTCTATCTCTTTTGGCAGTGATGAAAAAAAGTCATTATTCCCCATAACAATCAAAGTTTCGCAGCCTCCGGCCTGACTCAGGGCATACTCACTGCCCTCTGCATCTCCGCAGTGAACAATCAAATCATATGGTCCGCCTTTTTCTAAAACACTGAAAAAATTCTTATTATTTCTATGTGTATCGCTTACTATAAGTATTCGCATCTTTTGTCATCCTTTAGACATCTTTATAGGTTTCTTTTTTCTATTTCTTCCTTCATCATTCGAAGTGCCTTACCACGATGACTAATGGCATTCTTTTCTTCCGGAGAGATCTGTGCAGAACTCATCTGATATTCTTCAAGCCAGAAAATCGGATCATATCCAAAGCCGTTGGTACCTGAAATTTCATATCCGATTGCGCCCTCCATAGTTGCGTAGGTAGTGATTGTCTCCATGCCCGGCACAGCAAGTGCCATAGAACATACAAATCTGGCACTTCTTTCTTCTTTTGGTACATCTTTTAATCTATCAAGAATCATCTGGTTTTTAACCGGATACGGTGTGTCATGGCCTAAATAACGCGCTGAATAAATACCCGGTTCTTTATTTAAGCAATCAATCTCAAGACCAGAATCATCCGCCAATGCAGGCATATTAAGCGCTTTCATGACAGTCTCAGCCTTAATTACAGCATTCTCTGTAAAAGTCGTTCCGTTTTCTTCTATTTCATCCTTAAATGGTGTATCCTTGAGCGGCACTATGGTAATTCCCATATCCTGTACCATAGCCTGTACTTCACGTACCTTTCCCTCATTTGAACTGGCAAGTATTATTTTATCCATTTGTTATTTCTCCATTTCTGCAATCGCTTCTGTTATTGCCTGCATTGTGGCCTTTGCTGCTTTCTTTTGAAAATTCTTTTTCATCAAAAGCTTGCTATCCTGCGCATTGCTCGCATAGCCCAGCAAAATCTCACTACAAACAGTCCCCTGACTTGTAAAGAGTGCATTCTCTTCCTTGTTGGCCTTGATTCCCAGTGCCTTTGTACCGGTCCTGGTACTGATTTGATCCAGCAGTAAATATGCAAAATCTACGCTGGAAAAACGGTCTGAAAAATCAGTTTCATTATACACTGTAACCAGGCCATACTGACTGCTGTCCTCATCATTTGAAATATGAAAACTGATACAAAAGTCCGGCTTTGTCTCCTCGAGAATTTCCAATCGCTGTTCATCCGCTATCGCTATATCCTCTTTTCTGGTATAAATGACTTTCATACCGTTTTCTGTTAAATACTGCCCGGCCGTCAGCGCTACCGAAAGCGCAACATCCTTTTCATATGCAATATTCTGCCCATCTCGCAGTCTCATTCCATAATCATCCCCGCCGTGACCTGCATCCAGCAATATCACATACTGCTTTTCTTCCGTTTGCGGCATACTGTCAGCCGATACCTGCAAATGGTCATCTGCGGGCATATCAGCCGTTTCAGGACTGTGTTTAGGGGCACTTTCCGCCTGCACTGCCTCACCGCTTGTCATAGCTGAATACAGAATACAGACGCATAAAACTGCTGCAAAAAAATACGCAACACTTTGATAAATTATTTTAGTTTGTTTCGTCATTTCTTCTCTTTGGTGGTTTTGGTCCCATAAACTGATAATAATAGGTCTTCATCATACCGTTATAAATCTTACGGTTCTTGTCCGCCTTCATGCCCATATCCTTTTGCGCATCTTCATAAGACGTAATCATAAACAAAGACCAGTCGTCCAGGCTTTTATATCGGTTTGCAAGCGCCTTGTAAATAGCCGGCAAATCCTTCTTGTCCTCCAGTCGTTCTCCATATGGAGGATTGGTTATAATAAAGCCGTATTTCTTGGCATGACTTAGCTGATCGACACTTCTTTTTTGGAAATGGATATAGGAATCCACCTCTGCAAGTTTTGCATTTTTCATGGCAATTTTTATCATTTCTTCATCAATATCATAGCCCTGAATATCCGGCATATTGGAAAAATCAACCATATCCTGTGCTTCATCTATACAGTCATACCATTCTTTTTTTGGAATAAAATGCTGCCAGGTCTGTGATAAAAACTCACGATTCATACCGGGAGCTATATTGGCTGCAATCATTGCAGCTTCGATTGGAATCGTTCCGCTACCGCAGAACGGATCCACCAGGATACGATTATTATTCCACGGAGTCAGCATAATCAGTGCTGCTGCGAGATTTTCCGCAATCGGAGCCTTGGCTGTAAACTTTCTATATCCTCTTTTATGTAAAGATTCACCGGTTGTATCCAGGCCTACTGTTACCTCGTCTTTTTTAATAAATACACGGATTGGGAACTTATCTCCATCTTCCTCAAACCACGAGGTATTGTATACCTTTTTCAGTCTTTCAACCATTGCCTTTTTCATAATAGACTGAATATCTGACGGGCTAAATAATTTGCTCTTTACGCTGGCAGCTTTTGCCACCCAGAACTTGCCATCCTTTGGAATAAACTCCTCCCACGGCAGTGCTTTTGTCCCTTCAAATAAATCATCAAAGGTTTCCGCATGAAAGCTTCCGACCTTAATCAAAATTCTTTCTGCTGTACGCAAAAAAACATTACTTCTGCATATTGCTTCTGCATCACCTAAAAAGGTAACACGTCCATCCTCTACTGAAGTAATCTCATAGCCCAAATCAATTATTTCTTTTTTTAATACTGCTTCCAGCCCAAAATGGCATGGAACGATACACTCAAAATTTTTCATACATATATCTTAAAAGGTATTCCCGGCACTGTCAATACGCAAAGACGCTCGACATCAAAAGGGACTTACCGCAGTAAGTCCCTGATTTTTCTAAATTTCCTTATCTCGTTTTAGTTACGATCTCTATATTTATCTGTTTTAGCCGATCCGGTTTTCTTATCCATCGAATCAGTCTCTCTGCTGTCGGTCTTGTTCTTGTTCGCATTATACGAATTCTGAGCAGCACCATCCTTATTCTGTGAGCAGTCCTTATAATCATTTTTGTCGTCATAACTATTTTTTGCCATATTATCCTCCTTTTGCCTTCCGAAACAGAACCCTCGTCATACAAAATCAGCAAAGCTGATTGACTCAGGCTACATATTAATTGGTTACGACGTTATATTGCCCCATTTTTTTGAATTTATACATAATCGGTCGTTTTTGCTACAAAAGTGGTCACTTTTCGAGCCAAAAATGACTTGATAAATAAAGAATTTTATCCTATAATTTATATACACAATAGCAATCCCCAATTGCTCTATTGTAAATAGTATTTTATTTATACTCCCCAAAAAAGGCTATCACCCCTGATAGCCTTTTTTATTTTCTCAATTTCATTTCTGTATTCAATTTATCTTTTTCTAATGTTTTGAATCGCCTTGATCACACAATAAATACAAATCATAGGGAACAGAATCGGAAGCAGCACACTCGCAATCGAGAAGATTAGTCCGATTACTCCAAAAATAATCATCACAACTATTACCAGTAAAAGCGGCCACGGAATGGAAAAAATATTGTAACTTTTCTTTTCTCCGTTATCCTGCTCGTCCTGCGTAATCACTGCATCCCTGCTACTGCCGGCACCTTCAGCCGCTAAAATACTTTTAGCCAAAAGCTGCGGACTTCCCAGTTCATCGATTACCCGCATCTCATCACGTCCCTTAGTGATTTCAATGCTTATATAATCATGATAGTAATTCATAATATCTCGCAGTCTGTCCGGATCTATACGGCCAACCAATGCTCTTTCTAATTGATTAATATATTCATCTTTTCGATTCATTTACCGTCACTCCCTTATCGGGTTTCTTCTGTTTCTTGTTGTATGTTACCATAAACTAAGACTCTTCTCAATAAAGGAAATACTAAACAATTCTAAACTTTTTCGAAACTAAAAACAGGCTTCGCGAAATGCGAAGCCTGTAAGTATTTTAATTGATTCACTTAACCCTTTACAGAACCAAGTGCCACACCAGCGATGATATACTTTGATAAAATCAAGTATACAAAGATAAGTGGTAATACAGTTAATGATAATCCTAAGTAGATTGAACCGTACTCTGTCTTGTAGATATCTCCTCTT
>JAZUKG010000186.1:0-54373 GCA_045643145.1 Lachnospiraceae bacterium
GACATAAAACGAATCGGAAAATAAGAAAAACTCATCATGGAATCTAAAACCAGTTTGATTTTTTTACCCAAAGTCCAGCGAGACTTTCCGACCTCACGATCACGTCTGTGGAAGTAAATCTCATCCGTTTTAAAGCCTGCCCATAATACCTGAAGCGTTAATGAAGAATTCTTTTCATCCAGGCGTTCCAAAACCTCAATTACCTGTCTGTCAACGAGGTAACAGTCACATCCGCCGATTGGCATTCTCTTTTCAACAAATTTATGAATCAGCACATAATACATATGAGCAAAGAATTTTTTCACCGGATTTTCGTCTCGTTCTTTACGAACTGCCAAAACTACCTTATTTCCTTTTTTCCAACTTTCATACATCTCCAGAATAATTTCAGAATCTTCCTGAAGGTCCGCCTGCTTGGTAACCGCACAGTCACCGGTACAAACGGATAATCCTGCCAAAAGAGCTGCATGTTCGCCAAAGTTTCTCGAAAGCTTTACGCACTGAACTCTGCCGTCCGGTTCCTTATCCTTGATCTGATTCATGATTTCCCAGGAATTATCTCCGGATCCGTCATCTACAAATACCAGTTCATAATCTCCCAGCTTTCCGAGGATTTTTTCCTTCATATCCTCATAAAGCATCATCAAAGTATCTGAATTAAAATATACCGGTACTACAATTGAAATTTTACTCATGTGTATTTCCCTTACTATCTGTCTATTTTCTAATCTCTTTTAAGTATTGCTCATAATCTCGAATATATTCTTCGCCGTCATAATGCTCACTGGCCAAACACAAAAGAACACTATCCTCTGAAAAATCATACATATCCTTCCAAACCATGGTCGGAATATAAAGTCCCATTCTCGGCTTGTTCAGTTCAATGATTTCAGATTCGTATCCGTTATCCACCTTTACCTTGCTGGTACCGCTGACATTGATTAACACAAACTCTGTTTTGCGATTTGCATGCTGACCGCGAATGACAGTCGCATCACTTCCGTACAAATAAAACACTCTTTTGATTTCAAAAGGAATATCCATTCCGTCGCCTTCTGCAACTACCAGATTCCCTCTCTCATCTCCGAATTCTCCAAATTCCAGGATTTTGTACTGATCTTTAATATTCATAAAAATAGTTTTCCTCTCACTAAATGGTGAATGCATTGATTGCATCAATGACATAATCAAGTTCTTCCTCCGTCATGCCGTTGTACATTGGAATAGAAAGAACTCTGTCTGCATAGCTTTCCGCCACCGGAAAATTTCCCTTTTGATATCCCAAATAAGCATAAGCCTCTGCTAAATGCGGCGGAATCGGATAATGAATAATGGTACCGATTCCTCTTTCATTTAAATATGCAATCAGCTCATCACGATACTCGGTCTGAATCACATACTGATGATAAATATGATTCGCATTCTCTCGTTTCTTTGGTAGCGAAATCAGCGGATTATTTAATCTTTCATCATATGCCTTAGCTATTTTCTGTTTTTCTTCAGTGAGTTCCTTCATATGACTGAGGCGTACTCTCAAAAGTCCCGCCTGAATCTCATCGAGTCTCGAATTGGTTCCTACCACCTTATTATAGTAACGTTTCTCGCTTCCATAATTACGGTATACTTTCATATCTTCCGCAATCTTTTTCTGATTGGTACAAATGGCACCACCATCTCCAAAGGCTCCTAAATTCTTTGACGGATAAAAGGAGAAGCATCCGATATCCCCAAATGTACCTGTCATCTGTCCGTTAAAGGTTGCCCCGTGTGACTGCGCACAGTCCTCTACCAAAAAGAGATTGTATTTTTTTGCAATCTCACAAATCATGTCCATTTGACAAGCCTGTCCGTATAAGTGAACTACCAGAATCGCTTTGGTTTTTTCTGTAATCTTTTCTTCTATTTTTGAAGCATCTATTCCGTAAAAATCATCCGGCTCAACAAAAATCGGTGTCGCTCCGTTAATGGTGATTCCCATAACACTGGCAATATAGGTATTGGACTGAACGATTACCTCGTCTCCTTCCTTAACTCCCAGCACACGAAACGCCATCCAGAGCGCATCTAATCCGCTTGCCAGACCGACGCAATATTCACTTCCGATATATGCTGCAAATTCCTCTTCAAAAGAAGATACTTCCTTGCCCAAAACATACCAGCCGCTTCGAAGCACATCGATGGCTTTTTGTTCAAATTCTTCCTGATACTGAAAAAAGCCTCGGTCCAAACGATTTGGCATTATCTTCATCGTTTTCATATTTTTTTCTGCTCTTTCCATCCAAAAATCATTCCGTTAAAAAACGTTATATTTTCAGACTACATAGTTAATAGTATTGTACCATTTCCCCTCTCTCTTTGCAATTAGATTTGTCGTCCTGTATAACGAATACGTCATACAGGAAATGGATAATCATTTTGCCAAGAAAGGGGAATAATGCTATACTAGATTGAAATCTAGCAGTCTATAAAGGATCAGTATGAACGAAACAAGTAAAAACAAACAACTTATTATAAATATGGCAGCAAACCTTCTGTCTACACTGGTAGCATTGGGAATCAGTTTCTTTATTACTCCTTTGGTCATTGCCAAACTCGGAGTCGAAGCCAAGGGCTTTATGACCATGGCCAATAATTTTGTTGCCTATGCGGCAATTGCTACCATGGCGCTCAATTCCATGGCAGGCCGTTTTATTACCGTTAAACTCCATCAAAATGATATGGACGGTGCAAACAGATACTTCAACTCGGTTATGTATGCAAACCTTGTGATTATCGCTGTCTTACTCCTTCCGTGTATTTTGGTCGTAATGTATTTAGATAAACTGGTGCAAATATCTCCGGAGCTGGTCAGTGATGTCAAACTTTTATTTGCAGTCATTTTTATCAACTACATGGTCACCATCGTATCGACCACCTTTTCTACTGCAACCTTTGCAGCAAACCGACTGGATTTACAGGCGCTCAGAACGATTGAATCCCAGCTGTTAAAAGCCGCTATTATGGTGATTACCTTTGCCTTTTTACCGGTCAGAGTCAGCTATGTGGGTATCGCCACACTGTGTTCAACCATCTATCTGTTTATCAGCTATATTCACTATACCAAAAAGCTCTTACCGGGAATTGAAGTCAATCGAAAACACTTCCGTTTCCAAACTGTAATGGAAATCCTATCCTCCGGAATCTGGAATACCATCATGCGAACCGGTCAGGTCCTGACCAATCAGCTCGATGTTTTTATTACCAACCTCTGGATTGGAAAAACGGAGTGCGGATATATCGCCACCAGTACAGATATTGTAACATCCATCAATATGCTGTATGAGACAATTTCAGCAGTATTTACCCCGTCTCTTACCATCAGCTATGCCAAGGAAAACAAAGAGGAAATGGTCGATGATTTAAAATCAGCCATGAAGCTTACCGGTTTTTTTGCAAACATCCCCCTTTGCTATATGATTGGTTTTGGTATGAGTTTTTATTATATGTGGCTGAAATCAGAACGAGGAAACCTGGATATTTACTATCAGCTTACTCTCCTGATTATGATGGGCACTTTGGTAGGCGGAGCGATCAGTCCGCTATTCAATGTTTATACCATTGTAAACAAATTAAAATGGAACTCCATCGTTACCCTCGTCATGGGTGTCATGAATGCAGGGCTGGTTTTTATCTTTTTGGAAATCCCGGTATTTCGTCCATACGGTATCTATTTCGTAGCAGGTCTTTCATCCTTCCTCGGAATCGTCAAAAACCTGACCTTTACACCTATGTATGCGGCCTACTGTTTAAACCTTCCAAAAAGGACCTTTTATCCGACGATTTTCAGATACATCTCTGTCACAATGGTTATGGCACTCGTATTTTTAGGTTTGAATCATTTCATCAAAACCGAGAGCTGGACCATGGTCCTCATTGATGTCATTATGTGCGGTATCATCGGAAGTATTCTAAACTTTTTATTCCTGTTCGAAAACAAGGAACGAAAGATTTTTGCAGATAACATCAAACGTCTTTTAAAGAAGGCATAGTGTAAAATACAATATAAAACAAAGAATGACCTCGATTAAAAACTATCGAGACAAAGACATAAAGGAAGCATTATGAATACATCAAAAAAAACTTTGGCAGTGGTTAGCACCAGCTACCATCTCCTGGTATTTTTATTTTTGAAAAACTCCATATTAAAGGATTTCGAGGTGGATCTGGTAGTCACTGACAAAACTGATTTTTTAGCCAGGTCCGCTTTGGAGGGCAAACTGAATCCGTATTTTCGAAATGTATTTTATGCCGACAGTAAAAAGATTAAAAACCCATACAAGTCAGCAATTACCACTCTGTATGAAAGTTTTATTTACAATCCTACTACCAAAGAAATGCTACGAGACGGCGAATACGAGAAATTAGATTGTTACGATGATTTCTTTTTTGCTTCTCCGGGAATGCCGGATGAGATTGTAAAAGAACTGGTAAAAACCTGTATCAAGAGAAACAAGAAAATCAGACTACATAGATTCGAGGATGGTTTTGCCAGCTATACCAAACCACCGATATCCTCGGTATCCAGCAGCCTCGGTCAAAAGCTGTATCAGCTTTTCTACCGTTATGATATAAAAAAAGCCGAAAACGAGTTGTATCTTTTTCAGCCCTCTATGGCCGAGTCAAACGTAAAGAGTACTCATTTTCAGCTGGTACAAATTGAAAATACAATTGCACTGAGAGAAGCAGTCATTGATCAGATTAAAAACATGCTAAGCTTTCAGGCACAAAGCTTTACTCAGGAATATCTTTTCCTGGGCCAGGGTACTGTAAACGGAATGAATAATCCAAAGACTTACCGAGGTCTCATCCTGGATATTTTTGATAAGTTAGGAAAGGACAACTTTATCGTCAAACCGCACCCACGAGGTGAACACGACAAATTCCCTACAGACGTACCTGTATTTATGGATCCATGTCCTTTTGAACTCGCACTTGCCAGCGGAAAGATGGATGGAAAAACTTTTATTTCCTATTATTCCACCGCCTGCGTTTCCGCTCCGATTTTATTCCATGCAGATTGCAAAATCATCTTTTTATATGCGCTGGCGGGCGATTCTTTTAACGAAAAATGTGACTATGAAGATTATTTCGGACAGCTGTCCAAAATATCAGACAAGGTATTTATACCTCGAACCAAAGAACAATTATGGGAGCTACTCAAGTAGCTCCCATTTTTAATCTGCCACGCCTCTCCTCGAGGATTATAAATAGTATTCCATCATGTGATACTGCCTAATTGACCGGAAGAAATACAGAATCCGGTGCTTTTTCACTGTCTGCAGTAAATACGCATTCATATTCCCGGCCATAATAAGAAAGGGTTTCTCCTTCTTCTACTCTGCCTCGTTCAATCCAAAGAATCATCTCCGGCATTTCTCCTGCCATCTCGAGATTGGTATGAATCTGATATGGAGTCTCCTCTGCCGTCAGGTTCAGTTCCTTCATATTGGTATCATCAATCAAAATATGTCTGAGTTTTGCCTGCGGGTAATACTTGTGAAACATCGCCCAAAGCGGATAATCATAACCATCTCCGGAAATCACAACACCAACATCAGTTACATTCTCTGCTACTGCTCTGTCCAAAAGTGCAACATACGTATCATATCGCTTATTATTTTCAAAATATACTTTATCCCTATTTTCAAAACCACCGGCCACAAAATCAAAGGCAGGCTGTAAATTATAAGTAATCGGTCTGATGCAAAGAAGAATACTAAGAGCAATCAGCGGATATAATACAATCTGTTTGGCCATCTCTTTTTTGCAAAAATAATCCAGAATATGCATGGAGGCTATCACCGTCATACTCAGAGCCGGAAACATAAGTCTCGAACCCCAAGGCTGCCATCTGAGAAGCGCCATAATAAAGCCAAAGCTGAGCCAGGCTGAGATCACAAATCCATAGCTAAGTGACAGGTTTTTGTCGCTCATTACAGTTTTCTTTTTCATCATGCGAAGCAAAGCCTGGATTAGTGCCACAACCAAAAGCACACCGGCGATCAGAGCCAAATACGCTACAAAAGCAGATGAGGTTCTGTCATGCGAATACATATCGTCTCCGGTATTCAGATACTTGATAAAGTCAAATCCGTGATAGGCAATCGCTATATTATTTACCTCAACATGTAACAACGCACCTAAATGAATTGCGATTCGATATACAAAACCATTTAATGCAGTCCAAAAATGCTGGGTAATCAGCAAAGAATAATTCTTCAATATATTCACCAGGATATAGCTGACATTTTTGGTGGCTACCATGATATCGCCGCTGGTTGTTTTTGCCATAAGGCTATGGCAGGACATAAAGGTACGAATCAGCGTTTCACTCATGACAACCAGCATGGATGCAACTGCTGCAATTCCAACCTTACATAAAGAAAGAATCGAATCTTTTCTTTTGATACAAACCACCAAAAGCCACGGCATAAACATAACCATGGATGCGCAAACACTGACCTTCATCAGGAATGCAAACCCGATACAAGCCCCTGTCAGTATGCCGCGTACCAGTGCCTCCTTTATCTTCTCTTCTTTCCCCTGCGCTTTCAGCAGTTTTTCATTGATAGCTTCTGTTTGAATAAACCATATAAGTTCGTATAAAAACAGGACAAAAAACAGAGTTGCCGAAAGGTCATTTTGTGTAGTAACCGCCTGAGTAATGGTAAGCGGCATTGTAATAAAGGCAAGGGATGCAAACAGAGAAAAGAGTCGTCCGGTCCCCAGCATCCTGGTTACCTTATACATAAAGTAAGCAGTAAACAACATGGAAATAAACTGCTGAAAGTTTACCATGTAATCATTTTGGCACAAAAGCATAACCGCCAGTAAATTGTATTCACTTAATACCGGCGAAAAGAGCTGTCTGTCAATGGTTGTCACATAATAATTGACATTACCGTGATCCATCCAATAACCGATTCTGGCCAAATGATAGGTCATGGAATCATAGTTATACGGAGTGGTAAATAAAACACCAAATAACAGAATGAGTATAAATACTCCCATCAAAAGAACCATCAGCTTTTCAGAAAAAGTAAAGGCTGCAATACTTTGCCATATACTTTTACATCCATGCTGAATTTTTCTGTCAAAACGCAAAAACTCTTTTCCGTATTTCTTCTGTCCGAATACCAGAAAAAAACCTGCCACAATCAGCCAGAACAGAAATACACTGACGCGGCTAAGTAAATTCCCTATACTTAAAAGGTTTGCCATTACAATCATGAGTCCCTCAAATAAAAAAATACTCAGCGAAAGCGCCGTATCCACTTTTTTATTCTTTTCATATAAAAAAGCAAACATGGTTATAAAGCTAATCGGTAAGATTGCCACCATGATGATTGCTATGATACTATTTATCATTTCTGTTTCTCCTTTATCCCGATTATTTTATAATCGGGATCTTTCACTACTTTTATGTTCCACAATATATTTTATCCCGATTACTGGTTAATCGGAAACATTCTAACAAAGTTCCCCCTGTTTTGCAACGAGCTCCTAAAGATTAAAGCATTCCGTCAGAGATTTCTTGCTATGTATTATGAAAAAAGCTATACTAGAAAAAAACGAAAGGTTCTTTTTTTGATGAATTCAAACACACAATTTTTTCAAAAATATAAATCTTATATATTGTCTTTTTTCATTGCTTTTGGTTATCTTCTGGTTACCTTTGTAACCGATACCAAAATCTTTTCCAAAGACGGATTAAATATGAACTGTCTCCCCATCGATTTACGAATGGTGGGACTGATGCACTTTTTAACCAAACTGTTGGTATTTCTGTTTGTATTTTTCTTTGTGAAATTTATCTTATACAGTGTAAAGCATCCGAAATTACTCATTACTTTTCTCGGTTTTTTAGGCGTTTACATCATCGGACTTATCCTTACCTATCCGGGGTATTATATGAGTGATGATCCGATAATCTTTGCCTATGCTACCAGATATTATCCGGTATATTGGCACAACTATCTGACTTCTTTATTTTATATGACAGGTATTTCCTTATTTCCGGCATCTTGCGGGCCTGTCCTTTTATCCGACATTTTATATGCCATCGTCTATGCCTATCTTTTTGACAGAGGCAGTCATCTTTTTAAAAGTAAAATTTCTTACCTTTTATTATTGGCAGGAATTATGCCATTTACTCTCTTAGGTGCACTGATGTGTTTTAGACCCGGCATTTATTCTTCTTTCTTTACCTTCTTTTTTATCTATCTGTACTTTGAAAAAAAGGAGGAATGCACATTATCCATCGGAAAGCTGTGCCTTTTGTCACTTCTGACAGCAGTACTGAGTTTTTGGAGAAGCGAAAGCATGGTAATGCTGATATTGTGTCCCGTTTTCATTCTTTTTGTTTATTGGAAACAGGATGAGAAAAAAAACGTCTGCAAAAAAGCAGCTCTGTATTTCGTTTTAACCATGGCGTTTTTCATGGTAATTAAGCTGCCTCAGTCCATTGGTGAAAAGACCTATTACGGCAAGGATTATCTCATCATTTCCACCACCAGACCTCTTACTGTCATGGTACACAGAGATCAGACCTATGAAGGCGCCAAGGAGGATTTAGCCAATATCAATGCGATTACCGACCTGGGCTATTTGAGCAATGACTCCCTTTCCTGCAGTGCCTATAACCGATACAATACAGACCGTAATGAGGGAAAATATACACAGACCGGTGCTGACAGTGCTTTGCAAAGTGCTTATATCAAGAGTGCCGTTCGAATGATTTTACACAATCTGGATTTGTATCTGGGTGAACGTATCCAGCTCTTTTTGGTCACCAACGGAATCTTCAATTACAACAAAGATATGGTTCTGAATTTAAAACCGGTTGTAACTACGGATTTCCATTTATATGATCACGACAGAGCCTATGGATTTGAAATGCTCGATGCCTATAAACGAATCCCTCTTTCCTACCACGAGGGATATGCCCTGACATTATTTAAATTTGGAGGAGAAGCCTATCTGCCAATGCTGATTATCCTTCTAATCGGAATCATACTGACACTGCTTCAAAAGAAGGGAACCCTGTTATGGGCTCTGCTGATTTTACTAGCAAGAGAGGCTGTGATATTCCTCACAGCCCCTGCATCTTTTATACAATATTCTTATCCAATGATGTATGTTGTTATGGCTTACCTGCTTTTGGAACTGGTAAATAAATTATCTCTTTCCAAACAAAAGGAAGCGTAACGGTTTGATACGATTGATGATCCAAATGGATACAAAAGTCAGAATACTCATCAACAGAAACTGTAACAGCACCCACAAAAGCCCCTGTGGTGAATAGAAAGTGAATCCTTTCTCACCCAGCTTAAGGAGTCTGGCAAATCGAAAATGAACGACATAAATTTCCAGAGTATAACCTCCAAGGAAGGATAACACATTCTTCTTTTGGGGGTTACTTTTTATCATCACTAAAAGAAAAACTGCCAGGCTGCCAATCAGAGAGGCAAACATCTGAAGGAATAATACTCCCGGCGATAGAGCCGGCTGATTTAAATCAAACAGAATAATCATAGCAATGAACAAAGTCCATAAAAGCAAAACAGCTACCTTTGCATAAACTGACTTCATCCCTTCAAAAATCACTTCCTGATACTTCCCTATCAAATATCCCAAAACAAAAAACGGCATATACATAACACTAAGAGACGGGCTCAAAAGTAAAAATCCGCTTCTTGACTGCAGGAAAAACAAAAGATACAGAATGAAAATCAAACTCAGAAAGACTGCTTCGTTTTTCACAATCTGTTTCCGATTTTCTGATTTATGGTTTCTGTCTTTTGAACAATCCCTGTCAATGATCCGGCAAAGCAGATCTGATAAAAACTGCGCCCATAAAACAAACAGGCTGATGACAAAAAGGGTTGTCAAAAACCACAGTCCCTTGTCTGTCTGAAATAACAGTTCCTTTAACTCCCTTCCAAAGCTGACCGGGGAAAGCTGTCCGTTTCGAATGTAGGTAAAAAGATAAACTACCACAAACCAGGAGAAAAACGGAAGCAGATAATGCAGTGCGTTTCTTTTACTCTTATCTATTATATCCTTTCGCAGTCGAGACAAATCACCTGCACTCAAAGTTGCCAGTTTTATATAAGACTTACCCAGTAACAAACCACTAATGAGCATAAAAAGCGGCATCTGAACCGTTTTAATCCCATCATACAAAAACGGATCGCTGGCATTTAGACCATTTAATACAATACAATGTCCCAGCATAACTAAAAGGATGGCTACACCTTTGCATACATCTAATCGATAATCACGTTTCATGAATGCCCCCCTTTCTGTAAGGAGCAGCTTTTGAAAGAATGTCTGATAAAACACCAAGGATTCCAAACAGGATAAATGTCAAACATACTTTCAAAGCCTGAACCCACAAAGCAGAGAGCTCGAGCTTAATAATACTGCCAAGCACAATATCCAATACTGCAAATACAAACATATGATAGCAAAGAATGGTTAGCGTATGCTTTCCCATTTTTGCAATCCATTTCGGTGTATAGTCATCTAAACATCTCATAAGCAGCATAATGATTGCACTGCTCATCAAGGCGTTATATAAAGCCAGCAACACGCTTGTATTCATCTGATGAATAGAATAGTTTACACTCTGATTTATTTTAACAGAATAACCAAACAGAATAAGTAACAGTATGATACCCAGTCTGTGTTTGAGTTTTGTCTTGTATCTTAAATATCCCTTCACCAGAATGTTTTTCTTTCGAAGCCATCGACCAAATACAAACATACATAAAAATTCCGGAATCGCATCAAGGCTCCACGGAAGCAGAATAGGTGAAACGTAATGATAAATCAATGAAATAACCAAAAGAATCAACACTGCCAAAAGAATCTTCTTTTCTTCACCTTTTGTTTTTTTATTAATTACTTCATATACAATCAGTGTTAAAAAAAGTGCCGGCAAAAACCAGGTTGGCGAATTTAATATTGTCATCAGCAGACTTTGCTCCGGCAAAGTAGATACATGAAACAGACTGGTATGCACACCCACCCACTGATTTCTGGCATACAAAATACCCAGTAACGCAGGCAACGCCTCCTTCATTTGACGAGTACCCAATATAAAATCTTTTACATAAAAAAACAGGAATAAAAACAGATTTGCCATCAGATACGGAAGCAGCAATCTTTTTGCTTTCTTCTTAATCACATTAGGTATCGGCTGAAGACTTCTGCGATAAGTATAACCGGAAAGCACAAAAAAAACAGGGACAAAAAACATTCCGCCCCAGAAATTGACCAAAGGAAGTCTGAGCCCGCTATGATTGATCAGTACAATCAATATCGCGAGCAGCTTCGTGGCATCTATCCAATTTTTTCTGCTTGTTTCATTCATGCATTACTTGTCTCAATTTTGAATTGAGATCCTCCAATAACATCCTATCTCTTATGTGATTTCATTTTGTCACGATTCCTAATCGAAACCCTCCATCACGATATCAGTTCGTTTCTATATTCTTCGTTTCATTGATTCAGCCTAATGATTTAATTTCTTGGTCACCTCATTTGCGAACTTCATTCCCGGAATTTCTACAAAGATATGAATCAGCCAAGAAATAAATACCGTAATCACAAAGGATAACAAATAATTCAAAATACCAATGACATGGTAATTTAATTTTTCTCTGAGTGCCAGATAAAAGCCGCAGGAGAAACTGCAAAGTACAAAGAAATGTACCAGGTAAAAGCCGTAGCTGTACTGATTTAACCAGATAAGCGGCTTAAACGCCAAAATCTTTTTCATAAAATCAAGATGCAACACCGCATACAAAACCAAAGATGCTCCTATGATATAAAAAAGAATAATTTTAAGCGGGAAGTACCCATAAATCGTTCCTTCCATTCTCTCGCCAATCGGAGGGAAGGAACCCAAAAACAATCCTAAGAGCAGGCAAAGTACCATAAGCCATTTCTGCTGGGACAATTTTTCTACCCATACCGGCGGCTGATAAGTAAAATCACAAACTACCATGCCTAAAATAAACGGCAGAAAATCACTGCGAATACTAAGAACCGCACCTAATATATATGCAATGTATCTGGCTTTTGTCTTTCCGAGCAGTGACAAAACAGCTGCACATAAAAGAGTTCCAAAAAACTCATAATAGATGAACCACAAAGGTCCGTTGTACTGATTCGCGCCGGAAACAAAACAGCCCCAAACAGCCTCTTTTACTGCTGCCAAAAGACTGGGGGTAAACTGATTATAATTTCCAAAAAAGACACTGGTACCCGCAAAGCTGCTGGCCTTGGCATTTAAAAACAATCCTCCTGCCATCAAAGCATAGATTGCAATGTTCGCAGTAATAATCGGAAATACCAGACGGAAATATTTTTTAATCACTCCGGATTTCAGGCTGCTCTCATCTCCTGTCAAAAAGAATCGATAGCCCACAAAAAAACCACTGATAGTCATAAACATACGAACGCCGAATTTACCACCCATAATGATATTAAGAGGGGTTGAGCCAACAATCCATTCCAGGCTTTGTGTATGAAAATCAGCCGGATTCAGGGAATAAAAACCACAGTAAAATGCATTAATAAAATGGAAATTAAAAATCATCAAACAGGCTAAAACCTTGAGTCCGTCAATATAATCTAATTTTTCTACCGTTTTATTTGTTTGGGTCATAAGAAACCTTTCTGTTCATTTTCAATCATTTCATATAAAACAAATTATTGTTTTTCTACTTTTACAAAGGCAATCGAAAGAATCTCGCCGTAAAATGCATATCTTGCCATAACTAAAATCAGAGCAAGCTGAACAAGTGATACATAGGCAAGCGGTATCACGCTTTCCGGTCTGAAATATGTGGAATATGCAATATATGTGATAACCGTCTGAAGAATCGCCACATAATAAAGCTTTTCTCTCGTAAAGGCCAAAAACACCAATAAAACCGTCGCCAGCAATCCGCATCTTTCATCACTTCCCGGACAAAGATAGGAAAACAGCATGGAAAGAAAAGCTGACATAGCCAGAATGTCCACCTTCTTTGTTTCTGTGCTCCAAGGTCTTACAATCAAAACACTCATTACTACAGTCAAAAGAACCATAGCCGCTTTTGCAACCAGCATATATTCTGATACAAATTTATCCGGACCGGTTAACTGATAAAATCCCGGCCAGTTATAAGTCAGCAGCACTTCTCCTCTAAACTGCTTTAACATTTTTTCTGCTTCAAAAATCGGAAATGATACACCTGCAGACTTCATCTGATAAAACCCGTTTCGAATCCATGCTCCTGCGAGCGGAAGCAGTAAATAAACCAGCTTTAAATCCGCCATCAAATATTTTGCTAAAAATACAGGCAAAATAAACAGTGCATAAGGATTTAAAAAGACTGCAACAGAATACACCAAAACTGACAGGAAATATTTCTTTTGTTCCATACAGATAAGTGCCAGTACGACAAAGCACAAATATATGGAATCTCCCATCTTCCACATAGCACTTCCGGAAGCCATAACCGGCAACAAAAGTACCATTGCATAGGTTAAAAAGCCTCTCAGTTTTCCTTTGGTTTTGCCGGCAACATAAATACCGGACAAAACAGCCAAAGCCAGATCAAATGCCATAGAAACATATGCCATATAGCCGGCAATGCTTACATACGGAAGATAGTCAAAGGCAAAATATCCACACACCGTTTGTCTCAATAAAAAACCAAAAATCGGTGCACAAAACAGAAGCAGTGCATCGATAATGGCAATCTCTATATTTTTTATTTTTCGAGGTTTCAAAATAAATTGAATCAATTTTTGATCCATGATTTCTCCTTTACATCACAATCATGAGGATTATGACAATTGCTTCGATGTCAGTTTGATTTCATGGATTAAATACTTTCCGTGATCAAACATTAAAAACATAAATACCAGCGTATAAATGTACATTGGTAAAATAGTAATCTGTGCCAGATAAATCGTATAACCGGCAAAGGAACAAAGAACGCTCAGAACCGGGATATAAATTTTTTTCGGTTCATAAAATGCATAAATAACCGAAAGCACATCCACTAAAATAGCATATCTTTCATGCATATGCGGAAGGAAAAATACCACTATCATAGTAAGCAGCATTCCCATTCTTAAAACCACTTCATCCCTTAAATTTATCTTTTTTACTGCAAAGACATACATCAAAATCATAAGGGCGCCAAGTGCTAAATAAATACCGGCATCTGCATATTCAAAAAGGAACTGGTCCACACCAATAAGCTGATAGATATTCGGGAATTTATGAGACAATGCATAAATATCCATTGCACCGTTTGCCTGGAAGAAGTATACACTGATCAGCTCCCAAAAGCTCTTTCCTGCAATCAGGGATGGAATCATACCCACAAAATACATAATGAAAATCCAAGAAAAATGCTGAAGTTTTACCTTTCCCTTAATCCAAAGAATGACATACAAAGGAAGTAAAAAGAAAGTCTGAAGTTTGAAAGCAAAAGCAATTCCATAGAAAATCATGGATACTCTCGGTTTATCCGAAAGCATGAAATATAGTGACCACAGGACAAAACTCGAGAAAATAATGTCACACTGTGCCCACATGGCTCCATTTGCAATGACTGTCGGGATCATTAAAAGTAAGCCATATCCCAGGATACTCTGTGTCACATTTTTCGTTTTGTGATGGACGATTGCCATCACTGCAAAGGCTGCCGAAAAATCAAAACAAATAGATACCATCTTCATCAAAAGCAGGGTATTTAAAAACGGACAGATACTGATAAAGGACAAAATAGTCAGATACGGAGTGGTATAATCCACGTATTCAAACTCTGCTGCCAGTCCTTTAATTCCGCCGCCGGCTTCTCGCAAGGTAGCCACCCATGGCTCAAAAAACATCTTGTAATCACCGGCAATTACATTCCTAAGCGCAAATCTTGAAATAAGTGCTGCCAGTGTAATTACCGCAAACAAGCAAATGTCTAATAAGCTAAACTGTATTTTTTTAATCGAAATCTGCTTTGTAAAAAGCTCACGGATTTTTTGATCCATTTATAATTCCTCTTGTACTTTTCTCCATATTTCACTTTATGCTTCTATCTCGCCGATTTCGGCTAAATATCTGCCCAGTGCATCCTGCCAGGTCGGAAGAAGTTTAAATCCGTTTTCTGTCAGTTTACTCTTATCAAGTCTTGAATTAAATGGTCTGGCTGCTTTTGACACACCATACTCTGCAGTTGTAACAGGAATTACCTCTGTATCCATACCTGCCTGCTTATAGATTTCACAGGTAAAGTCATACCATGAAATATATCCGCCTTCATTGGTTGCATGATAGTAACCGTATTTCTCGGTTTCTGCCATATCCACGAGTAAAACAGCAAGGTCCAAAGTATAGGTAGGTGTTCCGATCTGATCATTTACGACACGTACCTGCGGATGATTTTTACCAACGGAAAGCATAGTCTTGATAAAGTTCTTTCCGTTCAATCCAAATACCCATGCAATACGAACAATAAAATACTTTTCTAAAGTTGTACTTACAGATAATTCACCATCCAGCTTTGTCTGTCCATATACAGAAAGCGGAGCATAATCCTTGCAGTCCGGTTCCCAAGGCTTTGTGCCCTGTCCGTTAAATACATAATCCGTACTGATATAAATCATTTTGCAGTCCAGTTCTTTACAAACTGCTGCAATATATTTGGTTCCGTCTACATTGATTGCTTTTACTTTCGCCTGATTTTCTTCATCCTCCGCGAGATCTACTGCAGTCCAGGCTGCGCAGTGAACCACAACATCCGGCTTCTCTCCGGTAATAATTTCTCTGACCATATCCTCCTGTGTAATATCCATAGAAACATATGGCATAGTAGTAACTGCACTACCATCCATAATACCACTGTACTCAGGAGCGATATCACTTCCCACTCCTTCATATCCTCTCTTTGCCAGTTCATTCATAACATCATGACCCAACTGACCGGCCACACCTGTAACAAAAAATTTCATTTCTTATCTCCATTCTCTGCCTCGTTTGTTTACAATCGAGGCCTTCCATAATTTATCTTATTTTACCAAATTGTTCTTCCGCCATCTAATACCATAGTCGCTCCTGTCATATATGAGCTGGCTTCTGAAAGCATATATAAAACAGTTGCCGGATATTCCTCCGGTTTTGACATTCTGCCCATCGGAACCAAATCAGAAAGTTTCTGAATAAAGTTTGGATCCTGACCATTTTCCAGACTGGCCGGACAAAGAGTATTTACACGAACTCCCTTTTTGCCCCAGTAGGTTGCCAGGTATTTGGTAAGCCCCATAATACCGTGCTTTACTACACTGTAAGATACCGGCTTAATAGTCTGCTCCTCTTCCTTTTTACCTTCTTCTCTGTAGATATTCTGATTCGGAGAAATGATACCATAGTCAGAGGAAATGTTGATAATAACACCCTTTCCTGCCTTTTCCATTTCATATCCGAATACCTGACAACAAAGAAATGCCCCGGTAAGACCTACTGCCATATCATCCTGCCACATAGAAAGCGGAAGATTGTGGAACTGAATTGCTCCCATATTTTTAGAACCGCCTTCCATCTTTGGATTGTTTGCTGCATTATTAATCAGACCGTAAATATTTCCAAATTTCTCGAGAAGATCATCTCGAACCTTTTCCAATGCTTCTCTGCTGGTAATATCTGTTACATAGGTACATATGGTTGCTTCCGGATAACTTTCCAAAAGTTCATTTTTTGCTCTTTCGAGGCTGTCTTCAAAAATATCCAAAAGGACCGGAATACCTTCACCCTCTAATACGGCGATAGCATGCTTTCTTCCGATCAGACCGGCGCCTCCTGTAATCACTACTACTTTATCTTTGATTTTATATTGATCAAACAAACTCATAAACGACTCCTTTCGATTCAATGGATTCTCTGACTGCCAGAGCCATCTTTAAGCTGCAAATTCCGTCCTCCAACGAAATCGCCGGTTCTTCACCCTTTTGAATACAATCCATAAACAATCTAAGTTCTGTAATAAACATATCGTTTCTGACAAAATCCGGATACGATAATTCCTGTGTTTCATCACCGACTGCTTCAAACACAGTTGATTTCAAAAGATCAACAACGATATGTCCTTTTTCACCAACTACCTTTACAAAACGACTTGGAGGTGACTGGTAAAAGTCTGCATGCACACTGACCGGAAAGCTTCTGCCATGATCTGTAAACTGATAAATGGCATCCAAGTTGTCTTCCACATCAATTCCCAAATTTCCGTTGATGCCGCCAAATGCATATACACTTACCGGCTTTCCGAATAAATAATATAAATAATCCAGCTCATGTACCATCTGATTTAAAAGGACTCCGCCTCCCATATCCTTTCTGGCCATGTAGGTTTCTTTATAATCCTCATAGGTATGCATGGTAGTCAGTCTTTCACCTACCACACTTCGTACAGATAAGATATTTCCGATTGCATTTTCACTCAGTCTCTTTTTCAAATACTGAATTCCCGGATGGAAACGGTTTTGATACCCTACAAAGATGGTACACCCGTTATCCTTGGCTAACCTTTGCAACTCATCAATCCCTTCCAGGCTGTCTGAAATCGGTTTTTCCAAAAACAGATGGCATCCGGCTTTTACGCATTTAATAGCACAAGGAATATGACTCTTGGTAATATTCGTAATAAAAGCGATGTCCGGCTTTTGACTCAGTGCCTCATCCAAATCGGAATAAGAGGTAATACCGTACTGCTCCTCCAAGGACACATCCTTTAATATTTCCATACTGTCTGAAAAGGTTCTCTTTAACCCTCTTACACGGTATGCCAAAATCTGAGCCTGTTCACCATAAGCTCTTTTTATATTTCTAAGATGTCTCTGGCCAATACTGCCAAGACCAATCATTAATATCTTCATTTTTACGCCTTTACTTGTTTCAATTAATTCTCTTTATTTTTTTCTTCTCTACTGATGTTTTCAGCAATTGCCATTTCCTGCACTAATGTATCCAGCTTATTTTCCAGCTGTGATATTTTGATAGAAGACAAGAACACCTTGATTAACAGGATGAAAATCATAACCAGGAAAATCAGGTTGACCGGTGCCTGAAAACCAATGAGCCTTGTCAGAAAATATACCACCTGCGGAAAAGCTCCCATCACAACAAACAGAACACTCAGAAAAATCCAAAATAGTGAATCCTGAAGCTGTATCTGTGATTTTCGGATTTTATTAAAAACATAAATCAGCGTAAGAACTGACGCTGCTAAAATCACCATTCTTAAATAGTAACTCATTCTATAATTCTCTCTTTCTAAACCACTGCAAAATCAAAATAGATGAACATACTGTTGTCATATATTTGATGGTACGGGTAAAGTTCAAATAGCTTTCTCCGGCCATTCTTTCATTCATCACTACCTGAACCTCCGAAACCTTTGCTCCGCAATTAATCAGGTAAGCAATGGTATCCGGCTCGGGACCATAATTCATACTGTGTGCCAGTTTCTTTATCATTCGTTTATTAAAAAGACGCATTCCGGAGGTTGGATCCTTGACTCTCTTTCCGGTTGTCAGTCTGATACAGCCCTCAATCAGAGTACTACCGATCATTCTGGCATTCAGCGGTTTTTTTTCTGTTACAAAGCGAGAACCGATTACGATATCCTGTTCTTCTTTTTCCATCTTTTCTATCATATCCTGAATATAATCCGGATTGTGCTGACCGTCTCCGTCATACTGGATGGCACAGTCATAGTTTAGAGCATGGGCATATTTCATCCCTGTCTGAAAGGCTCCTGCCAGCCCTGTATTGATTTTTAAGTCTACCAGGTTAAATCCGTTTTCTCTGCAGATCTTTGCGGTATCATCTTTGGAACCGTCATTGATGACCACATAATCATACATTGGATACTCATTTATTAACTTATCCACTACCTGCTTAATGTTTTCTGCTTCATTATAAGCAGGAATAATGATTAAACACTTCATGTTAATAATTCTTCCTTTAATTCTTATCAAGGCCGCTTGCAAAAAACTGTTTTACAAACCGAAAAATACGGCACACATCTGTAAAAAGCGGAAATGGAATTTGATTTTCCACCAGCGCTCTGTGTCCGTCCTTGAATGATTCTATATAGTTTTTGACGCCTCCGGTACTGGTGGAATTTTCACCATGGAACATTTCAACCAGAACCTCCGGTATATAGGAAAGCTTTACATTCCCATCCTTTAGGATACGAATCATAAACTCATAATCTGCGGCTATTTTAAAATTTATTTTATACAGGCCATATTTTTCAAAAATTTCCTTTTTCAGATACAAAGTAGGATGTCCAACCTGCCAACCGGTTCTAATACTTCCTCTTCCCATCTTCCACCTTCGAACTACCCTGCCGTGTTCATCCACATAATGAATATCTGCATGAACACCATCACTGCCTTCTCTCTCTATAATCTCTACCATTTGTGAGATTGCACTGTTTTTTGTAAAGCAGTCATTCATAATTCCGATGATATCCCCGGTTGCTAACTGAATCCCCTTGTTCAGCGCATCATACAGTCCTCGGTCCGGCTCACTGATAAATATCACCTTGTCAGGATGTTCTGTCTGCAAGCTGGCCAGAAACTCTTTGGTTCCGTCCTTTGAATCGCCGTCTACGATAATATATTCAATATTTTCATAATCCTGCTCGAGTACATGGGCTGTACATTTTTTCAAATGTTCCAGGTCATTATAGGTCATAGAAATAATTGAAACTTTTTGCATGTCTATTTAGGCCCTCTTTTCCTATTCTGATTATACCCCAAAATAGCAAATATAGAAAGACATATCAGGAAAAACCATGTAACTGCATAGCTTTTCACGCTGCTAAAACTGCCCTTTGTAAGGTAGCTGACCATAAAAAGCATATCCTGAGGCTCCTGTAAATCTCCCAGCGTCATTTCTCCTTTTGGATACGCATCATACAATCCCATATGGTAGGTAATCAGACGCATCCTTTCTCCTGTATTCTCTCTACCAGGTTCAATTACTATCTGATAGTTTTCATTTCTGTTTGGAACAATTGTCTCAAAATCCCAAATCAGGGCAGATCGTCCCACGTGCTCCTTAAAATCGATAACCGTTGATACCTTTATATCCCCTTTAGAGTCTTTCAAAGAAACCAGATATTCATCCTCAGAATTTTCGTTTGGATTCACATATTGAAAGACCACCTGATTAAATGGAGTCGAAGCTTTAAATTCCTGACTGAAGTTGTCAGCTGCGAGCTCATATTCCTCATTTGCCAAAAGCTGAGAAGCTACCGGATGATTCCACTCTTTTTCATATTTTGTAAAGCTTCCGGCTTTCCATACAGCAAACACAAGCAGATAAACCAGACATAAAATCCCCAGCATTTTCACGACCTTTTGACCTATGACTTTACCCTCTATTTTGTCCGAGCTTTCTTCCTTTTGCAGCCTTCCAAGCCAAAAGTCCATACTTCCCAGCATCATAGCCGGCAGGAAAACGATAGAATGCTGCGGCCCTGTTTCCCATAAAAGATAAAACAGAAAAGCACCGAGAGTAATCAACAAAATAAAGTAAGCCATCTGATCTTTTTTTCGAAGAGTATCTGCCAAAAGACCGGTCATTCCAATCAGCACCAGGAGATAATATACCTGATGATATAAAATCAGTCCGTCCTTTCGATTTCCAAAAATATAATCATAAAAAAGCCCGGTATTTTTACAGTTCTCCAAAAAAGTTGGATATCCCTTATGTCCCGAAGCAAAGGTATGATTCAGTTTACGATAGGCAAGCCTTGCAAAATCTGCCACAGACATTTCTTTGGCTTTTTCATATATTCGCGTTTTAACCGCTATGCGTTTCTGCTCTTTTGTCTGAAAAGAGGCTGTATACGCTTCATCCTCCGCATTGTGAGCTCCGTCTCCTGTCATAGACATCATAATCCAGTGAGTAGTCGGGAATGCAGTATCTTTTGTATCCAGCCCTGTTAATGCCTTACATCCGTTTTGAAGCAATAATAGACAGATAAATCCCAAAAGAAGGGAATATAAATACCTTCTGTGACACTTTCCAAAATAAATCAGGCAAAAGGTCATCGCGATGACAATAATCAGTGTTGTCACACGAAACAATGCACCAAATGCAAGTGCCAGCGCTGTCAAAATCACCACACGGACATCCGCCTCTTTTTGCTGCCAAAACTTTAAGTACAAATAAATCAGTCCCATCACAAAAGGAAGTGAAAGCGTAATAGTATAGTAATAGCAAGTTCCGATATATAAAAATGGCTGAAGACAAATCAAAAGACAGATAAACGTCTTTTGGCCTTCACTTTGACTTCTGCCGCGAAGCTTGCAGGCGCACAACACACACTGATAAAGAAGATAAAAACTGGTATCAATACATATCACATTAATCACATTGCAGATTATACTGGCACTTGCTCTCGAAAATTTAAACAAAGAAACCAGCTTCCAGACAATCGCAGATAAAATCAGATATCCGTTCTGATTCGGATAGCTTTGCATATAATACAATGCCTGCAAAGCTATGTGATGCTGCGTAAATAAAGTAGAAGCTCCCCCTGAAACAAAAGCATTGTCAAACAAATACAAACTCTGATAATAAAACAAAAACAGTCCCTGCATAAAAAGCACCGCTCCCAAAATCAGAAAGCGAACAATACGCGCCCGGTAATCCGGCATTTTAAAAAATGCGATATAAATCTGCTTTAATAACATGGCAAATAAAACGGTAAATGAAAGGAGTAACCCAACATTAAAAACTGAACTACTGCATTCAAATAAAAAGCCTGCTTCTTTCCATCCGCCAAGACTCATAAAGAGAACCAGCGCATAAAAAATACACAACAAAAACAGACTGCTCATCATAAGCAATCTGTTTTTATTTTCCTTTATCACTTTTCCTGTTACTTCACTCTTTTTTGTCATGCAAAACAGCCTCATAAAGATGTATATATTCTGTAAATCTGTCCTCTTTTTTATACAGCATTGCCCTCTTTCTGCAATGTGTATATTTAAAAGGCTCCTCTTCACATACCTTACGAACAGCCTGACAAAGGGCATCTATATCCCTCTTTGGCACAGCAATTCCGCAGGTTTCGTCAAGACTTTCCCGGCTTCCTCCCGTATCAAAGGTAACGACCGGAGTACCACAGGCCAAAGCCTCTAAATTCGTAGTTGGGAAGTTATCCTCCAATGTCGCATTCACATATACATCTGCGTTTCGATATACCGCTGCCAATAGTTCGACATTTTTCGTACGATCAATTGCCACAAATTTATGACTCGGATACTTCTTGGTCATCTGTGCTTTCTGCGCATCATTTAGCCCAATCAGTTCCACAGTATAGTTATCCGGAAGCATATCAATCAGCTTCTCAAAATAAACCAGACCTTTTCTTTCCTCCCAGCGATTAGCAACCCCCAGAACGGTTTTATGCGCATAGCCCTTCTTCTGCTTTTTCGCAATATCATACTGCTGCTGAGTTAACGGTACAAACTGCTCTAAATTGATACCGTTTGGTATAACCTTTACCGGATATTCCTGTAAAAAAGACTGTTTTACCAAATCTGCCAGCCACTGACTCGGAGTCACAATAGTCATATTTTTGACCCCTGTAAAAGTCTCTTTTTTTCTCGCATAACTCCAAACTGAATTATCTTTAAACAGCGCGTATGGGTATGCACTCCTGTGAATCGGACAGTTATGACAGCCCTCATGATCTGTTTTCCACTTTTCACACTCAATGTAATCAAAATAAGCACAATGCCCGGTAAAACTCCAACAATCATGAAGTGTCCAGATAACCGGTATATTTTCCTTTTTGATATAGTCAAACAAAAGCTCTATCTGAAGGTAAAAGCCATGAATATTATGCAAATGAATCACATCAGGTTTTACCTGTTTTAACCAGTCAATAAACTTAAGTGTCGTGACCCTGGATCCGAATCCCGCCTTGCCCTGAAAAAAGTTTTTCAGAACATGACAAACAAAGTCTGCTTTATTTCCGATTACATAGCCATGCATGCCTCGATTGATTTCGCCTCTTCCGGCTATCATATATGGTTCATGTCCCATAGTCTTCATAGTATCATACAAATCCACACAGATTCTTCCGACACTTCCGGCTCCGCATATGGTATTCACTAATGCTACTTTCATACCGATTCCCTTAAGTCCCTTCTTTTTGTTTCCCTCTCTAAACAAGATGTGATATAATGAATCACAAGCCTCTGATTTATCACGATTACAGATAGTTGTTTGTGATAAAATCATCGACGCAAATATAGGAGAAAAACACTATGATAATAATACAACCGATAGGTGGTTTGTGCAATAGAATGCGCGCGATAAATTCGGCCAGAATCCTGGCAAATACGCGCGGCGACAAGCTGACAGTTATATGGAATGTAAATCCGGAACTGGGCTGTCCTTTTGAAAAGCTTTTTGAAAGAACAGATGCTTTCAAAGTCATCAACATTCATTCCAAATTTAATGTAATCAAGCTTTTTCATCAGCTGACCGGACAACGAATCGGGAACGATGAAATCAGAAGTTTAAGACAGGACGGTAATCTTCCAAAGGAATATGTAGATACCTTAAAGAAAAAGTTGTTTATCGCTACCGAGGAGCACTTTTTTGTCAATCATGATTATACCTGTTTTGTTCCAACCAAAGAGATCCGTGATAAAATCAGTACTCTGACCAAAGAATACAAGGCTCATAATGTAGGTGTTCATATTCGAAGAACCGACAACAAACCGGCTATCGGAAAAAGTTCCACCCAGGCCTTTATTGATTCTATCCAAAAGGAACTCGATGCCGATCCAAATACCATGTTTTATCTGGCAACGGATGATTTAAATGAAGAGGCCAATTTAAGAAAGATATTTGGAGATCATATTCTTTCAAATGAAAGCCGAGATTTATCCCGTGACAGTGTTCAGGGTATCATGGATGCTCTGGTAGATTTAACGTGTCTTAGCAAAACAGATAAAATTATCGGAAGCTTTTTTTCTTCCTTTACTGACATTGCTGCAGATATGACAAAGATTCCAAAATGTATCGCAGGAGAAGACGATTGATACTTTCAAAAAAAGAACGCGATTTTTATCGCGTTCTTTTTATTATCTCATTATTTCTGCATAGTATATTCTGTACCGTCAATGTTTACACTACGATCATCCTGAACAACTGCGATGAATGTCTTACCAGGATTGAATTCAACCTGTGTTAAATCATCATAGTAATATCTGGTTGGACTGTAGTCGTTGTTCTTACCCCATTTGATATGAACTGCTTTACCATTTGTGATGTAGTATCCGTCTCTGGTCTCATCATGACACTGGAATGATAAATATCCCTTCGCATCACGTACTTCATAATGTGTGAACTGAATGATAATGTTTTCATATGTGAGCTGCTCACCGGTTGTTCCGTCACACTGTGGTTTTTCATATAAATTCTTTTTGTAAAGACCAAGGCTTTCATCATATTCCAAAGATGACTTTGTATATGGGAACGCTTTTGCGAGGCTGATGTTCTTTGCATCAAAGCTGCCTGGAACATCGAGATTATTTTCAGCCTGAGTTGCATAAATGAAATGTTCAGCTCTGAAGTTATCAAAATTATGCTTTAATGAGTAGTCCAGGTTCTTACACTGATCTACTAACTTTTCACCGGTTGTATAAGCATTGTGTGGTACCGGCTTATCATTGGTACGATAGAATGCATTACATCCGGGAGCACTTGATGTTGAGTTTACTGCACATCCTGTAATATTGTTAACATCATCTCTGTTAACTACATTGGCCAGATAATAAGGACCACCAAAGTGAACCAGGATAGGATCCCATTCCAAAGCCCAGTATACATAGTAGTCACGACAGCTTCTGACATTACCTAAAGTCTTGATATCATGCCAGTCTTCGATGATTGCCATCTGACGTGACATATCTCCTTCTTCCATACATTCATATAAAACGCCTGCATTTCCGATACCATACTGTGGCTGTGCTGCCTTATCAGTAGGGAGCATGATAGCAAGCGGACGCTGCTTCCAAAGCTTTTCTTTAATTATTTCACCTGTAAGCGAGCTTCTCTTCATACCATCCGGAATCTGATCATCCGGTACTACTTCAACCGGTTCAGCATCTACTGAAGGCTCTGCCTCTACTGTATCTACTTCTACCGGTGGAATTTCTTCAATAATTTCATCAGCAGGTACTTCCGGTTCTGTTGTCTTACCGCAACCTGTAAACATTAAAAGCGATGAAACTGCTAAAATAGCTAACAAACAATGCTTTTTCATTTCAATTTTCCTTTTCTTTAAGTATTATTCTTTACACCTCTAAACAGAGTGTGTACCAAATGGAATTATACCATTCCTTCCTTTTTTTGTCATTCATTTCTTTGGGTGAATGTCAATAAATTAAGAAAGAATTAATATTTTATACGGAATACTCTGTAATTTTCGCTCTGGCATACTTCCTGCAGGTCTTCATAATATTCTTTTTTCGTGTCATATACACTATTTCCTACAAAAATCAGTCCATCACGATTCGAATAGGCGCTTCTTAAGGATAGCATTATAATGCCGCCGTTCATACATTTATAATCACCTGCTGTCTCGGCCACAAACACATCCTGCTGATTCCAGTCTGCATTATTTTCATCGTGTTCTACCATAACCCAGCATTCTCTCAGTCCGCTTTCCTGCACCGCTTTTACAATCAAATCCTGGAATTCATTTTTGCCAAGCGAGCCAAACATAGAGACTTCCTCTTTCACATAAAAGCCGATAATAAAGCACAGGCATAAAACAGCCACAGCCTTGACAGCCTTGTGATAGTCTGCTTTTTGAATCAATCTGGCGCTCATCAGTCCGCTTGCCATAAAAAGCGGAATCATACAAGGATAGACATACCATAAAAGCTTGTTTGACACGAGTGAAAACAGGAAAAACGGCAAAACAAACCATAATAGATATCCCAGCCATTTCTCTCGATTTTTCCAGGTAAACTTTCCGGCAAAAACAAAGAAACCAATGGCGCAAATGACCAAAGCACATAAATACGGCATTACCTTCTGACTCATAGAGCCAAAAAAGAAAGAAGCGTAATACAGAAACGGAGCCGGATTACTGGTAAGCGTACCATCTGTTCTTCCCATAACATCTGTCTGCCACATTCTGATGAAAAATTCAGTGCCGTCTATTCGCATGCGAAGAAATGCCCATAAAAGGACCGGACCAAACGCACTTGCTAAAAATCCGGCATACTGCTTCATCTTCATTTCCTTAAAAATACCGCACAGCAGGAAATACAGAAATCCAATTGCCACAATAACTCCCGAATGAAAACTCTTGGTCAGAAACGCAAGGGCAAAGAACAGGCCGCATCCGTATACATAGTTGATTTTTTCTTTGGCTTTGATCATACAGAGCATAGCCAGTGTAAACATAAGAACATACAAACTGTCCGCATCACCGCTTCGGATCATATGTGCCTGAAACGCTGTTGTATTGATACATAAAAAAGCCATGGAAAAAAGTGATTCCAGCTTTCCGTATCGTTTCATAAAAAGTCCCACAATTCCCACCAGGAGAATATAACACACTGCAGATCCGATACGAAGCGCAAAAACCGTGTTCCCAAAAATCTGCATAGAGAGCATAATCATCCACATGCTAAGCGGCGGTTTTAAATTGTAATAATCTGCCTGTCTTAAATAGGTATTCTGAAACAGACTACCCCCATGAAGCATTTCATACGCATTCACTCCGTGTCTGGCCTCATCCCAGGGATCCACATACTTAACATCCAGATGATAAAGTGCCAGAAAGGAAACCAGGCAAAGAAGCGCTGCAAACAGAATCCAATATGCGATTGTTTCTTTGTTTAACTTATTGTTTCGTTCCATTTTTCGTCCTATTTAAAATATAATCTGATTAAAACATACAACATAAAATACAATTTATGCTTCATCAAAAAAAGAAATATCTTTTCTGATATATGCAATCGATTCATGCGATTTTGATTCATCGCAAAAGCTACCGGCGGATGATTTAAAACCTGTTGTAATTCCTTTCGAATCTCACCATAAGGCAAATTCTTTTGCTTATATATAACAGCCTTTACATGAAGTACTGTCAGACATAAATAATCATCCCAAATCTGCGGTTTTAAATCAAAACCGTTTTTGGCATCCGAAATACGACATAAATTTTCACGCATGATATCTATTTTTTTCATATAGTTTTTATCATGCTTCATCGTCATGGATGCATCATTCATATAATAAAAATACGGATAAAAATCTCGTACAATTTCAATTCGATCGGCATCTAAAAACATGCAAAGAGTAAACTGATAATCCTCACCGATGGAAACCTCATCTTGGCAAAGCGGCAAATTCTTTTGTACCAGTTCTCTTTTTACGAGCTTGGTCACACGGTTTGGCATGAGTGTTCTGCCAAAAAAACTGCCATCATTGATCAGTTTCGGAAAAATCTCCTGCTCTAAATCCTCTCGGGTCATCGTATCCTTTTCGTACAGCATATGCTCTGTCCATTTGCGATTCGGATCCGACTCATATACATGGGTATAACCGCAGCAAACAATGTCAGCTCCTGTCTTTACTCCTCTTTGATACATGACCTCAAACATATCCTTTTGGATAAAATCATCGCTGTCGACATATCCGATATATTCCCCGGTCGCAGCCTTGGAACCTTCCTTCCAGGCGCTGGTAAGTCCACCGTTTTCTTTATGAATCACTACGATACGACTGTCCTTTGCAGCATATTCATCACAAAGCCCGGGAGAAGCATCACTGCTTCCGTCATCCACCAGAATGATTTCAATATCCTCAAGAGTCTGACTGAGTACACTTTCCATACACCTGTCTAAGAACTGTTGCATATTATATACGGGAATAACGATACTGACTCTTGGCATATTTTCTCCTTTCCTGGTTTTTCTCTAACACTACCCCTTTTGATCGCGGAACAATAATTTCACATAAAGGGAAGGGCAAAGTAAAAACAAACGATAGCCCAATCTGTTTTTAGAGGTTAAATAATCCTTCTTAACCTCCTTATGTCTTCTGTGCAAATTCAAAGCCTGCTTTACGCACTGTTTCATTCTCTTTTTTTCTGCACTTATCTTTTTTTCATTCTGTATCAGTAAATCAAAATATCGAATCGCGCCGTCTGCTCTCGCTCTGGTGGCAGCACTGACGATATCATATTCTGCCTTTTCTTCAAAGAAAGCAATTCTGTCATCCAGCGCATCCAGCCAATCCAATCGTTTTTTACTGAAACTTTTACGAGTGATACTGTCTTCCATCTGATAGTACGCATACAGAGGCATTCTCAAATATACGCCCTTTTCTATCTGATCAAAAATACGATACGTGGTGGCCTCATCCTCATGAATTTTTCCCTTGGGAAAGCGCACCTTGCGAAACAGAGATGCTTTGTAAAGCTTGTTCCATGCAACGATAAAATAAGTGGCATCCTGACAAATGGCGTCATATTGATTTAGCAGCATCCGTTTTCTGTCATATACATGCGGATGAAATCTGCCCATCTGATACTGCTTTAAATCTCTTTGAAAATCCGGTCCGTCCTCAGGCTCCAATTCCTGGGTGACCTCATAGCTGCAAACCGCAACCTCAGCTCCTGTATTCACAATCTGTTGATACAGAATTTCTATAAAATACGGTGAGTAATAATCGTCACTATCCAAAAAAGCAATATAATCTCCGCCGGCAACTGCAAGCCCTGCGTTTCTCGCATCCGAAAGGCCCCCGTTTTCTTTGTGAATCACCCTGACTCTGGCCTGAGTTTTTGCATAGTAATCGCAAATCTGACCGCAGTGATCCGGTGAACCATCATCTACCAGAATAATATCTAAATTTCGGTAGGTTTGATTCAAAACAGATTCTATGGATCTTCTCAGATATTTTTCAACCTTGTAAATAGGTATAATAACCGAAATCAAAGGGTTCATGTTTTCTTCACTTTCCTAACTACTTTTACAACCAGACTTCTCAGGACCGAAAGGGTATAAGCAAACCTAAAGTTTCCCCTCATTACCTGACGAAAAATCATGCGATAATCCGGCAAAGCCAGATGCAAATTTTCACGGTGATTTTCTTTTGCATACGCCAGCAATGCGTCTGCATATATTTGAAAACTGTCCATCTTTTCTTTTTTACTCATTGTCAAAAATGGGACCGACTCGAGTTCATCGAGCAATGTCGTAACCACTTTTTCATCCAAGAAAAGAAAATCCCGAGGACCAAATAATGTGACAAAGAAATCCTGAGTTCTTTCTTTTAAAAGCAGAGCCAACTGAATTCTGTCGTCTCTTTTTTTCGTAGATAATGTCGTTCCTCTGTCATCCTGAATATACTCACAAACATGCTCTTGTAATACTGAAAATTTTTCTGTATTTGAAATATAAGCGAGATTAAATAACAAATCCTCGCCCAAATTGATATCTGTCGGAAACAGTTCTGTTACCAGTTCTTTTTTAAACAGCTTATTCCACGGCATGTTCAAAAAACCTTTTTCATAAAGAGCCTTCATTATATCGTAATGATCCTTGGTAACGAAACTGCCTTGCATCTGCGGGAGCTTACTGTATACACTTCCGTAATACAAATGATGATATCCGGCTATGACTATATCCGACTGATCTTTTTGCATTGCATCCACCATGAGAGATAACTCTCCCGGCAATACATAATCATCACTGTCCACAAACCGAATATACTCGCCTTTTGCCTGCTGCAAACCTGCATTTCTGGCTTTGGACACTCCCTGATTGGACTGATGAATCACTCTGACTCTTTCATCTCTTTTAGCCAGTTCATCTGCCAAAACGCCGGAGCCGTCAGGCGGCCCGTCAACAATCAAAATAACTTCTATATCTGTATAATCCTGACCCAGGAGACTTTCCACGCATCTGGTTAGCGTCAGCTCACTTTTATATACAGGTACAATGATACTAACCATACCACTGCGATCTCCTTTCTTTTACTCTGCTATCCGAAATGTATCACTCTTTACTTTTCTTCATTTCTTCTATTGCAGCCATCAAATTACAGGCTCCAATCGCAATCCACATTCCGCCTAAATATTTCATTGGACCAATAAAAAATACAATTGCCGCTATTACACATAATACGGCTATAATCAAAAAAATAATCGTTTTTTTACTCATTCTTTTCTCTCCCGTATTATACATTCATGACTGCTATAACCAGACGACTAATCATCCATAAATTAAGACAAGCCATTACTCCAAAGGTAATACGGCCTCTTCCTACATTTCCCAGCCTGCTTTCCAATTTACTGTTCATAAAAACTGAGAAAAACGGTAAAAACAACGGAATAAAATATCGTCCCTGCACACCGCTGATGATCTTGCTGCCCACCGGTGTATAGCTCGCATACATTGATGTCCAGACCACAGCCGCTGTACCCAATATCATAATAATATTTAACACTTTAAAATATACCTCACTACCAATTCTAAGCTCCTTGTTTGGTTTCCAAATACTGAGCCAGAATGCCAGTGCCAAAACGAGATACGTAAAGAAGGTAGAACAGGTTCCCAAATATCCATATTGGAAGAAATTAGCCTTTCCGTCCAAATATCCAATTAACATACCAAACATACTCTTTAATAATGTCTGAGTATAAACAAGCGGATTATGGAAGATATAATCAATCTGACCGGTTACGCTGGTTCCCACATTTCTCTTGTCTCCGGCAAAGCTAAAATTGCCTACCAGGATAAAATCACTTCCTGCTGCCGGAGTCGGGCGGAAAATGTTATAAAGCATAAGTCCCGTAATTACAATGACACTCAGCTTTAATACAACTTCCTGGAATCTGTTTTCAAACTTGTCCTTTTTAAAGAATACGATCATAAGCGCCATAACAATATAAATCGGCTTTGACTGACATCCGACAAAAAAGGACAGCAAAATCAGCAATGTATTTTTGTAATTTAACTTCTTACTCGGATCAATGATTTCATTGAGTATTAACACGCTTCCCAAAAGCAGGAAACTGTTTACAATAGCATCATAGGTAATGGCTGCAGCCAGAAATACACAGTTTGGCAAAAGACCGATTAACGCTACTAAATACTTATATTTCTTTGCCCACTTAACTGCAAAGAATACAATGAAAATATAAAACAAAAGATTTCCAAGCTTGGCCAAAGCTACCGTTGTCGCAAAGGACAGATGCAGTTTTCGACCCAAATAGAATCCGATTGCCAATGGATAATATACTCTGGTTTCTGTTCTGACAAAACGGCTCTGATGCCCAATGTCAGCCCAGCTGTAATCATGATTGGAATCCTCATAGGCTTCTATCAGATCTCTTTCCTCAGGGTTATTAAAATACGGCAATAAATTACCGGCCATCTGAATCGCAGTTTCTGTAGATTCTATGGTTGTACCAAAGGACAATTTATAAGCAGATTTCGCATGAACATACTCGTCATAACTAACCTGATTGGTTCCGATTCCGAAAATTAAAAGCTGTCCTAATGCAAAACAGACAATCGCAAAAATCCATTCCGGCTTTTCTGCGATCCACTTTGCAGCCCCTGCCAACAATAGCCCCAGTAAAAAAAGCATAAAAATCGCATTCATTCTCATGACATTCGGTCTGAATGAGTTGGATATTGTCACTGTAATGTCTTTTGGATTTATCTTTTCAGAGGTCAGAATACGAATCTGCATTTGATCCGCTTTTGCCTTTACATTGCAAATGCCGGCTTCAATTTTTGGCTCGATGCTGCAGTAAATATCCTTTTTTACTTCTTTCCCGCCGGAAAGCAAAGTCACATGATATCCACAGCTGCTGGTAACCGGCGCCTGCAATTTCAGCTTATGAATATAATAGGTACTTCCGATATCCAGAAGCATCTGAATTTCATTTACCTTACGATAGTAAACCCCATTCTCAATAACCAGAGTCGGATCTTCCTTTTCCTCATAAGCAAGCCCCTGATACTCTGCAAGCATTTTTTCGTTTTCTCTGGCAACCTCAATACTCTTTACTTCATCCGCCGATAGTTCCACCAATATCTCTTTACTGGTTATATCCGTACTGCTGCCTGTAAAGCCAAAGGTTTGAGGAGTCTCTTTGTAACGAATTGCCGGAAACTGAAAAATGACACATTCAATGACAAGGGTCAGTGTCATAATAAAAATCAAAAGCATCAAATACTGAAGGACAATAAACCACTTTTTCCTGTTCATGATTTTCCTCCTTCCGCTTTCTTCTTTTTCTCTTCCTTTTTTTGATTTGCAAAAGGATAAGATACTGCCATGGAAGCAGCCAAAAAGACAAATGACATAATACGAAAATCGTAAAGAAATGGATACGTATCATGTGTATAGATATGACTGGCCTTCAGAGACCATTTAGCCTGTTCATAATACGTGATTACTCCATCCACCTGTGCATGATTCGCTACCAGCGAAACCTCTCCCTGTGTTTGTCCATCCTTTGAACTGATATAAAAATCAACACAGAGCTTACCTACACATGGTTCATAATCAGAATACGGTAAATATACAAACTGGAGTGAATCTCCCTGAGCCAGGTCGTACTGGTTACGACAGACTAGCTTACCCCCTCGTTCCAGTTCTCCGTCTTCCATATTGATTTCTTCTGCTTCTTCATCATAGTCATACAAATAGACATCATAATTCAGCAAAAGAGCAGATGTATCCTTTCCGCCTTTATCAATACCCACCTGAATACCGCGCATACTTCTGCTCAGAGAATCCAAAAAATAGTACAAATGTTGATTGTTTTCTCCACAAGAAAGAGGAAGCAGAACCTGTGTATCTCCTTCCTCTTCTGACATATTCACTACATAGGTATCCAAAACCTTGTTTGGAAACAGTAGACTGGCGATGAACCCTGCAAACATAAACAGGGTAATCATCGGCAGAATATAATATGCTTTCAATATTTTCGAAAAAATAATTGGTTTTTGATTCATTCTATTGTCCAACATGTAATCTGTTAACAGCTGAGAAAATAGCTCTTACAGAAGCTCTTGTAATATTGCTTGATACACCAACACCATAAGTTACATCGCCGGAATCTGCATTGAGCAGATGGATATAAGCTGCAGCCTGTGAGTTTGAACCACTCTGAAGCGCATGCTCTTCATAATCTAATACTTTAATTCTGACACCGGTAAATTCCTGAATACCTCTCTGTACTGCATCGATTGGTCCGTTACCTACAGCCTCAAAGGATTTTTCTACTCCCTTGTCTGTGTAAACCACAGAAACCTTGGTATCAAATTCTGTTTCATTCTCATCACTTAAATCATCCACACGTAATTTCTTGAAGTGAAGCGGCTCTTTCTGATCTAAGTATTCACTACGGAAGTTATCCATAATCTGCTGAGGTGAAACTTCACCCTGCTTTTCTGAAATAGCCTGAATAACATTTGCAAATTCCTTGTGCATACCCTTTGGAAGCTTGAATCCGAAATAGGTATCCATAACAAAGGCAACTCCGCCCTTTCCTGACTGGGAATTGATACGAACGATTGGCTCATATTCTCTTCCGATATCAGCAGGATCGATTGGTAAATAAGGAACCTGCCAATACTGTCCGCCTCTTTCCTTCAAAGCAGCAACACCCTTGTTGATGGCATCCTGATGAGATCCTGAGAATGCAGTGAATACGAGTTTTCCTGCATATGGATGACGAGGATGAATCGGAATTTTGCAACATCTTTCATAAATTTCAATGATATCATTTACACGCTCAATCTCCAATTCAGGATTAATACCCTGAGAGAACATGTTATATGCAATATTTAATACACCTACATTACCTGTACGTTCACCATTTCCAAACAAGGTACCTTCCACACGGTCAGCACCGGCTAACAAAGCAAGTTCTGCACTGGCAACACCGGTTCCGCGGTCATTATGCGGATGTACAGACAAGATAATACTGTCTCTGTCTTCAAAATGTGTATTCATCCATTCAATCTGGTCTGCATATACATTTGGTGTATTCATTTCAACTGTTGACGGAAGATTAATAATAATCGGATTTTCTTTGGTTGCTCCCCATGTCTTCTGAACCTGAGTACAAATATCCAATGCGAAATCAAGTTCTGTTCCGGTAAAGCTTTCCGGTGAATATTCCAAAATAATCTTGCCCGGAAACTTTGCAGCTCTTTCTTTTACCATATTGGTACCCTTAACAGCAATATCAATAATCTGATCCTTTTCCATATTGAAAACTACATCTCTCTGAAGAGTAGATGTTGAATTGTAGATATGAACAATTGCCTGAGGACAACCTTCGATTGCTTCAAAAGTTCTGTCAATCAGTTCTTCTCTACACTGTGTTAATACCTGCACCTTAACATCTGCAGGAATCATTTTTCTTTCAATCAGCTGACGAAGGAAGTCAAATTCAATCTGACTGGCAGCCGGGAATCCGATTTCAATTTCCTTGAATCCCAGTTTAATTAAAAACTGGAACATCTCAATTTTTTCTTCTACAACCATCGGATCAATCAGTGCCTGATTGCCGTCACGAAGATCCACACTACACCAGATAGGTGCTTTTTCAATTTCTTTATTTGGCCATAGTCTCTGCGGATAATCTACCACAGGATTTTTACGATATCTTTTATAATTTAACATAATTCCTCCTAGCTAAACATATACTGTTATTATTAATTCCCATAAAAAAGCCCATCTGTTAGATGGGCTGTACTTGTTTTATTCACCTAATCCGTTTTCAACAGCAACAATAAGCGCTTTTAACGCTTCTTCTTCATCCTCACCATCGCAAACGAATTCTATTTCATCGCCACATTTAACACAAGCTCCAAGAACGCTTAGCACGCTCTTTGCATTCGCTGTATTTTCTCTAAAAGAGAACGTTATTAGAGATTTAAACTGCATAGCTTCCTTACATAGGATACCAGCCGGTCTTAGATGTAGTCCTGTTGGGTTTTTGATAGTCACTTTCTGGCTAACCATAGTCTATCCCTCCGATTCTTGTTACTTTTTGCAGTCTATCTGATGTTCTTCCCACAGAAGAAGGTTAATCATATGCTGCCAATCTATCTCTTTTATTTATATGCGTATTCATCGTAAAATACAATAACTCTCATATATTTTGTTTATTGTATCACAATTGTAGCAATATCACAACAAATTTTCCCAAAACCTAACTGTTTTGTCGGAAATAGCCAAAAGTTAACCCAGCTCTTTTTCGATCAGCTGTGCCAAAATCTCTGCCTGCTTTTGAATCTCATCTAAATCTTTTCCTTCAATCATAACACGAACTAACGGTTCGGTTCCTGAAGGACGAATCAATACACGACCTTCTTTGTCAAATTTCTGACTCAGCTCTTCGATTGCCTTTGCAACGGTTGCATTTTCCATATAAGAATGCTTATTTGCATTGGAAACTTTTGCATTAACTAAAGCCTGTGGCAAAATGGTTACAATCTGTTTCAGTTCTGACAAAGGTTTCTTTGTATCTACTAACACCTCTAATAAATGAAGTGCACTGATTAAACCGTCACCGGTTGTATTTTCATCTAATAAAATGATGTGACCGGACTGCTCGCCGCCAAGATTTGCGCCGATTTCTTTCATACGTTCCAGTACATAACGGTCTCCGACCTTGGTCTTTTCAATTGTAATACCCTGCTTTTCACCCATGATGAAAAGACCGAGATTACTCATGACGGTTGCAACAATTGTATTGTCCTTTAGCAGTCCTTTTTCCTTCATATGATTACCGACAATTGCCATAATCTGATCGCCGTCAACCATTTCTCCGTTTTCGTCCACTGCTAAAAGTCTGTCAGCATCGCCATCAAAAGCAAGTCCTAAATCAGCACCCTCTTTTTTCACAGTTTCCATCAAGGTTTCCATATGAGTAGAACCGCATCCATCATTGATATTGGTTCCGTCAGGCTCATTAAAGATAGTAACTACCTGAGCACCCAGACTCTCAATTGCCTTTGGTGAAGTATAGTGTGATGCCCCCTGCGCACAGTCCAAAACTATTTTAAGACCGGATAAATCCAGAGGCATTGCCTGCTTTGCATATGCAATATAATCCTCTCTGGCATCCATTTTGTAAGTTACCTTACCAATCTTGGTACCGGTCGGGAATTCAATCCCTTCCATATCACTTTTAATAAGCGCTTCGATTTCATCCTCTACTTCATCCGGTAATTTAAATCCGTTTGCATCAAAGAATTTAATACCGTTAAAAGCAACCGGATTGTGAGATGCAGAAATTACTACTCCGGCATCATATTTATATTTTCTGGTAAGATATGCAACTGCAGGAGTCGGTACTACAAATGCATATACTGCATCCACACCTACGCTTAAAATACCTGCCATTAACGCATTAGCCAACATATCAGACGAAATTCTGGTATCACATCCGACTAAAATTGTCGGCTTATGATCGCAGGTCTTGGTAAGTACATAAGCACCTGCCTGACCCAGCTGCATCGCAAGCTTTGGAGTCAACTCCTCGTTTGCAATTCCTCTGACACCATCTGTACCAAACATTCTACCCATTGTTTTATAAACTCCTTTGTTTCTATATCATTTTTAATCCAGCATTTTTTCCGAGATCTTTACCACTAAAACGATATCCTTGGAAGCAGAAATGGTATTTTCTTTTGCAAAAGAAATCGAAAGCGGAATACGATAAGTTCCCGGTTTTGTTTCTGCCATATCCTGACTCTTCATAAACTCTTCCCAGTTTACGCTATATTTGACATCGTCACTGCTTAAATTTGAAATATCCTCCTGCGATCCGGATACTTCGATTTGGAAAGCCTCTGTATTCATTGTAATTTCAGCAATATATCCTTCCGGAATACCTGTAAAATGAATATCTGATTTCTTGGCTTCCAAAACCTTTGACTGCTTCTTTTCAATCGGAACAGTGACGGTTACTCTGAGATTTGGATCTACCGAAACCACACCATCCGGAAGATATCTGGCAGGATCCACCTCAATATTGGCAGTTTCTGTCATCTGATCTACATTGACTGCTCCGGCAGGAATTTCTATACCGTTAACAGAGGAAATCTGACTGCTTTTTCCGGCAATTACAAAAGAATCGATATCCTGAGTAATATCACCCAGTACACAATATCCATTTGCCACTTCACCGGAGAATCCGCTGACTGTTACAGGAATTTCCTTCTTTTCCAAAAGCTGTGCATTGATGGCAACAGTACTGATATTCTGTGTCAGACCGCTATCCTTTACCAGCTCATCGTTTTCATCATAGAATTTCAAATCAACAGAGGTATAAATACTACTGTTAAGTCCGGAAACATTCACTTCGGCTGTTACCTTCTTGATGGTAGAAACCAAAGACTGCGCTCCGGATACACGCACAATATTTTCTGCAGTCGATACATCGCCGACCATATAGCCCTCTTCCGGCTCACCAATTACAACAGGAACAATAATAAACTGCTGCTTTAACATATCCTCAATATCAACACGAATCGAATCAACCTTGGCGCGCATACTTTCAATCGAATCGCTGAATTTATTTGATTCTACTCTGACTGAAGCCAAACCGGTTTCTTCGTCATATGTTGCCAGGTCAACTGTTGCCTTGAAGTTTTCGCTATTTAACGAATCCAAAACGGAACGCTTTGCATTTACCGTAATGGAAACCTCCTCCTCCTGCGGAATATCATATACTTTTCCTAAAGAGGTGATGGATTCCGTATTAATCGCAACAACCGGAATATTGTAATAGGTTGTGCTGATAATCGGATCCGAAACATTTACTACAACCAGCCAGATGAAAATCGAGATAAACACAGCGAGAATCATCTGTCCGAGTTTCGATACCAAACTAGACTGCTTCACGTTTACCCCTTCCTTTCCATGACAATTTCTTTTTCTTGTCATCAGAATCTTTTTTCATAACAAGTTCTAATTCCTTGATCAGGGTGTCAGAATCCATATTTCTATGAAGGTCTCCGCCCTTTGCCAGAGAAACTCTTCCTGTTTCTTCTGAAACAATGACTGTAATCGCATCTGTTGCTTCAGAAATACCCATACCGGCTCTGTGTCTGGTTCCTAAATCCTTGGAAATCAAACGATTATCGGATAATGGCAGGTAACAGGTAGCCCAGGTTACACGATTACCGCGAATAATAACAGCTCCGTCATGAAGCGGAGTATTATGTTCAAAAATATTAATTAAAAGCTGACTGGAAACCAAAGCATCCACTTCGATTCCGGTTCTTTCATACTCTGAGAGATTGTTGTTTTGTTCAATAACAATAAGTGCTCCGGTCTTTACACGGCCCATTTCAAAGGCTGCACGAACAATTTCATGAATGGTTCTGTCAGAGAATTTTTCCTTTTGATCCTTTTCTGATTCAAACGAGAAAAAGCCACCGAAATAAGACTTTTGACCGAGCTGCTCGAGCGCACGTCTAAGCTCCGGTTGCAACAAAATAACCAGGGCAATCGCTGCGATTGAAAGCACCTTTCCTGCTATCCACAAAATAGTGGACATATTAAAGAATGCTGCAATGGCAAGAAATGCCATAATCACAATCAAACCACGAACAAAAGCCCAGGTTCTCGTTGTTCTGCGAATCCAGGCTATAATGTGATATACCAAAAATGATATAATTATGATCTCAGCGACATCTGTCCAAACCAAACTTTTTGGGAAACGGACATTTGCAAGATATTTTTCAGTAAATGCATAAATATTTTGCATAGAAAACACTTCCTAACTTTTATAGAACACTTGTAATTTTCTTCACCGTACGATTGGACTTTGTAACGGAGTTCTTTGGAATTGCTTTCACATAGTAATAGTATTCATCATCTTCAAACTGTACATACTCTGTTCTCGTATAATCCACATTAAATGCAAAGAACTGTACAACCTTGGCAAGCAGAACAGCAACAACACTTCCGATTACCATTCCACCGATAGAAAGACCGGTGTTATATTTCAAATCACCCAAAAGCAAAATCACAATATTACATATTGCGCCCACACACATTGCAATCGTCCACGCATGATCTACAGATAGTCTACGGATGAGATATACAATAATTGTGGTAACACAGAAAGAAATTACAAATAAAACCATTTCTTTGTTATTTAAGAGTCCGTCAATGATATATCTGAACTTGGCAATTGCATTTTCCATATCCAATGCTCCGAGCATGGAAGCATTTGCTTTTACAAAAGAAATAGAGAAATATGCAATCACGCCGCATGCTACAGAAACTGCTGCTGCCGGTCCGCATAAAAGTCCTGTTAAAATAGCAACCAGCATAGGGATTTTAAGTGCAAAAGCAATCGGCATATACAGCACTACCAAAGTTCCCCTTGGAGAAAAACGATAGTAAATCAGGAACATGATAAGGAATAACGCTCCCATAACTACCGCACATTCTAATGAAATGGCATACATATGTAAAACCACAAATCCTGCTGCCAGTACCACCAATAAGTTAGCCGGCAGGAAAGAGCACATCAATGCTACGATTAATACCAGCATAACATCATTAATCTTTGTCATATATCCCAGCTTCATATTGACCAGTGTCAAAATGAAGAAAGCCTGAATAAACTTCATAAACGGCAACAGATATATTTCATATTTGCTGTAAATATTTCTTAAATTATCACGCATTTCCAATAAAAATGACATTTTTAATTCCTCTAAACTTTACTTTTTTTCTAAATCATACATTGCTCGAAGCTGTTTTAAATGATGAAAATATCGTTTCAGACTTCTCTTCGCCTTGCTGTAGCGGAAGGAATAAACGATATAGGTAATCAGAGAATAAGCAATTACAAATCCTGCATAATAGGTTAATACTCTTTTTCCGACTACCATCAAATCGATTTTGTAAATATCCTGCATGAGGGTTTCAAAATGATAATAAATATATAATGCTGCTACAATAACAAAAGATAGTGTAGCGCTGATTACTGATTTAATAATCTGATAGCCCATATAGTCGCTTCTGAAATAGCTGCCGATTGCCATATATTTCTTTCCTTCATTTTCCTCATAGGCAGCCATTCGAGTCATGAGCTTAATTCTTTCTTCACTCAGCATACTATGCTCCTTTTATTTCTACTTATCCAGGAAACGCATTCTGTTTCCCTGTGGTTTCTTTTTCTGATCAGGAGCTTCTACCATAACACCTGTAAGACCCATAGCACTGTTAAGCTTACGTGCCATACTGTCTTTACATTCTGCACAGAAACGTCCGCTTCCAATCATCTTTCCGCACATTTCACAGGAAACCTTGATTGGTGAATCATCCGAAAACTGAAGTCGTTCCTGACGAATCCAGGTCTGAATCTGGGAAGTATCCACTTCACACTCTTTACTAATTTCCTGCATAGAAGCGCGGGTATGCTGCTGAATATATTTCTTTACTTCCTGAAATTTATTCTCAATTTCTTCGTGACAAGCCGGGCAAATTCCAGGCCCACTGATATAGTTGAATAATCGTCCGCATTTTCTACAATTTCTAACGTTCATCTATAGCCTCCCAATTATATGTTTCATACTCCTACGATACACCGCAGGCTAATGTAATCACATACACATTCTGTACGCCTTTTTTCATAAAAGCATCTGCCAAAGCATCCACAGTGCTTCCTGTTGTATAAATATCATCAATTAATACAATCGTACTTAATTTTACATCATTTTCCTTGATAATAAAAGCCTTTTTCAAATTATTTTGCCGCTCTCGGCGGCTTAACATCTTTTGCGGCCTGGTATTCTTCACACGTCTGGCCACTGTATTATCAACATGAATTTTACTAAATCTCCCCAGCCATTTTGCCAATAGATAGGCCTGATTATATCCCCTTTGCCGATATCGCTTCCTCGAAAGCGGTACCGGAATGAGTGCATCCGGCTTTATTTGCTCGAGTTCATCTCTCAACGCCATGTACATCAGATATCCAAATGCCTTTGCATATTCTTTTCGTCCGCCGTATTTAAAACGATAAATCGCTGCCTTTGCGATATCATCATAAGCCAAAACCGATCTGCCTTTCAAAAAGAAATGGCCATACTTTTGACAATCCTCACAATACTGCTGACTTGCATCTACTTTCTTGCCGCACTTCATACAGTAGTCGCCTGAAACCAGTTTGATTTTTGGCACACATTTCTGACACCAGAGTTTTTCATCCGCAGATAAGACCGAGTCGCAAAACGGACATCTCGGCGGAAAAAACAAATTACATAACCTGTTCCAGAATCCTTTCACAAAGACCACTATTTCGTTTTTGTTCATTTTCATTCTGTATCATTTCCTCCGCTGCCGAAAGTGGTCCCAAGATGGTCACACATTTTTTAGCTCTGGTAATTGCTGTATATAAAAGGTTGCGATATGACAATAGTTTTGGAACTCCCAAAAGAGTGAGTATCACTGCAGGATATTCGCTTCCCTGAGATTTATGTACCGTTATGGCATAGGCAAGCTCTAATTCCTCGACCATGGAAAACGGATATTCCACCTGTCGTCTTTCATCAAATTCTACTTTGACAATCTTGTCAAAATCTCGAATTTCTATAATACGTCCCACATCTCCGTTAAAGACGCCCTCTCCTTTTTCAAGCGGTATATTATATCTTCCGACAATTTCCCATTCGAGCTTATAGTTATTTTTTATCTGCATAACCTTATCGCCCTCTCGCAAAAGCTTTTCACCAAACTGATGCTCTTTTCTCTTGGCAGACGGCGGATTAAGATATTTTTGTAAAATTTCATTTAAAGCCAGCACACCCAGCGGTCCCTTTTTCATCGGTGTCATAACCTGAATTTCATATGGATCTGCATCCACAAAGCCGGGAAGTTTTTCTAAAACCAGTTTTACAATATTGTTGTAGATGAGATTGACATCTCTTCTTTCCAAAAGAAAAAAGTCCCGGCTGTTTTGATTATCTATCACGAGTTCTTTTCCTTCTTTGATGCGATGTGCATTTTTGATAATATCGCTGCTTTCAGCCTGTCTGAAAATCTTCTCCAGCTGTACGCAGCTAAAACAGTGACTGTCTATCATATCACGGATAACCTGACCGGGACCGACAGACGGAAGCTGATTCATATCGCCCACAAAAACCACTCTCGTTCCGATACTGACTGCCTTTAGCAGTGCCTGCATCAAAAAGATATCTACCATGGAAGTTTCATCGACGATAATGACATCCACCTCCAAAGGATTATCCTCTCCCCTTTCAAAGTATGCGCCGTCCTGACTCATATCTGCATTGACTTCCAAAAGTCTGTGAATGGTTTTGGCCTCATACCCGGTTGCTTCGGTCATTCTTTTGGCCGCTCTGCCGGTAGGTGCACAAAGTGCCAAATCCATCCCTCTCGATAGAAAATATTCAATCATAACCTGAATGGTTGTTGTTTTACCGGTACCCGGACCACCGGTCAAAATCATCACGCTTTCCTGTATACTTTTCATAACTGCCAGACGCTGCAAATCATCCAGAACAATACCTTCCTTTTGTTCTATACGCTGAATCTGACTTGACACAGCTTCTTCACTGACAGAATAATTAGCCGCCGCTAATTTGAATAATTTTGTAGCTACATATAGTTCTGCATAATATGCCACCTGCGAAAAAAGCTTTTCTTTTTTACTGATCAGTTTTCGGTCCATAATCAGATTGCTGATTTGAGGAATGACCATTTCCTCATTCACCTCTAAAAGCTGACACACTCTTTCAACCAGCTCCGGCTGATAAAGAAAGGTGTTTCCTTCTGATAAGCATTTCGACATCTCATATAAAATACCGCTTCGAATTCGGTATTCACTATCTACCTTAATTCCTATCTGACAGGCAATTTGATCTGCAGTTTTAAATCCCACGCCCTCGATATCCTCAGCCATCTGATACGGATTTTCCTGCAAAATACCATACAGACGATTTCCGTATTCCTGATATATCTTGACCGCGAGCTGATTGGAAATGCCGTATTTTTGCAAAAACAGCATCGCGCCCTGCATTTCCTGTTTTTCCTCTACCTGAACAGAAATATCCTGAGCCTTTCGAAGACTGATTCCCTTGATGGTTGCCAGCTTTTCCGGTTCTTTCAGAATAACATCCATCGTTTCCTCGCCAAATGCTTTAACTATACGAGCCGCCAATGCTTCCCCTATTCCTTTTATTGCACCGGAAGACAAATATCTGCGAATACTTTCTTCATCACTTGGTTCAACCACCTCATAAGATTTGACCTGAAACTGCCAGCCTCTGTCTTCTCTGTATTCCATTTCGCCGGATACCTTTAGGCACAGTCCCAGTACACTGGTTCTGAAAGTACCAACCAATATTAACTCTTTTTCTTCCCAAAGGGCATGGAGCACCTGATACCCATTGGACGGATTTTCATATATGGTTGATTTAATAAATACTTCTCTGGTCTCCATGTATTCTCCTTTTGGCTAGTTATCTGATATCAGATTTTCATAGAAAAAGGCTGCCAGCAAGGCAGCCCTTCTTATTTATCCATTTACGAATCCAAACCGTAATTTCTTTTCATTTGTTCAAATAAAGTTTGTGCCAGTCCCAAGCTTTGCTGCTCAGTACCTTTTTTTGCAATATCGGCAATGGTAGTGTCCTTAAAATAATTTACCATAGCAGAAGAAGAACCTCCTTCGTCCTCTCCTAATGTTTTGGTCATTTCTTTCATTACCATTTCCATAAAATATGCTTCAAACTCTTTGCATACATCCATCAATTTTTCTTCGGATGCATTTGACAGATCCTGATTTTTCAAAGAATCAAGCTTACCTGTCTTATTTGAACTTTGCATAAGATCTTTTGCATAGTCGGTGTACATACCGGTAATATTACCAATATCCATTGTTATCTCCTTAACCAGTCGTTACTGTTATCTTCTCAAATTGTTAGCCTGCGACATCATATCATCTGTTGTCTGAATGATTTTGGAATTCATTTCATATGCTCTCTGAGCAACAATCAGATTTACCATTTCATCTGCGACCTGAACATTGGAGCCTTCCAAATATCCCTGTGCAATACTACTTCTTTTGATTCCGGCAGTCGTGTATTCATTCATTGCAGCTCCGCTGGCTGCTGTCTGACTAAACAAACTGCTGTCATGCTTTTCAAGTCCTGCCGGATTTTGGAACTGCACCAAACCGATTCTCATGCCGAGAGAACTGGCATTGTTCTGTGCATCCGGATATGAAATCTCGCCATCACCGGTAATAATAATTTTATTTGCATTGTAAGAATTAGGAAGCGTAATTTTTCTGCCTGCCTGATCCAGTACAGGAAGTCCGTCAGACGTAGTTAAAGTAATATTGCTTCCGTCTGTATTCCAGCTAAAATTACCGTTTCTGGTATAATATGTATTTCCATCTTCACCCTTAATAGAGAAAAATCCATCGCCTGAAATGGCAAACGAAGACGTAGAAGCGCTCTCAAGCATACTTCCCTGTGTAAACATAGAAGTAATGGATGAGTTTCTGACACCCAGACCTACCTGAGCATTGACCGGTTTATGAGCACCGTTTGCTGTTGTTGTTTTTGTTTGTAAATTCTGATAAAGAAGAGACTTGAATTCTGCTGTCTCTGTTTTATATCCTGTTGTATTAACATTCGCAAGATTATTTGCGATGGTATCTACATTTGTTTGCTGCGCAATCATTCCGGTAGCTGCAGACCATAAGCTTCTTACCATGTGAAACCTCTCTCTCTAAGACATACGCATATCTTTCTAACTATCTGCTTCCATGCGTGATTACCTACCAGTCCTTCAGTAGGAAATACTTCAATAGATTTATCGGTCCGAAATCACAAAACCTTAACTGTTTTATAATTTTCCGAGCTGATTTGCAGCAATTTCCAAAGAATTGTCGATGGTCTGAATAACCTTTTGATTGGTTTCATAGATACGGCTCGTCTCAATCAGTTCTACCATTTCACTGACTACCGTAACATTTGACTGCTCTAAATATCCGGAAAAGATTTTTCCGTCTGCAGCCTTTTGCTGAGCATCCGCATTTGGAATATAATAATTTTCTCCAAAATGCTTGATCTCATCATAATTTTCAAAATCCACCAGAGAAATCTTGCCGACCAAAGCACTATTTTGATATATATTTCCGCTTTGATCAAAGGTGGTGGTTGCCTGAGGATTCAAACGAATATGACGTCCGTTTGTATCAAGAACATAGTCTCCGTCCTTGGTTACAAGCTCACCCTGCTGTGTTAATGTAAAAGATCCGTCTCTGGTATATTTCACAGAGGTCTGTCCTGCCTTGTTGGTATATTCACAGGCAAAGAAACCTTCACCGGAAATCGCCAAATCAAATGGTCTTTCTGTTGCATGGAAAGCACCCTGGGAATGATCTGTATAATTTTCACCGATCTTTACTCCAAGATTCATTGTTCCGATGCTTCTTGCTCTGGCTCCGTCTGAAACATCCTTGATTTTATAAGCAAGGACACTGTCAAAGGATTGAGAAGTAGTACCTTCCTTTTTGAAACCAACAGTAGCTGAGTTTGCCATGTTATTTGCAAGTACGTCCATTTTGTTTTGCTGATGCACCATTCCGGTGTAAGCTGTGTAGAGACCTTTTACCATACCTGTTCTCCTTAGTGGGATAAATTTTTATACTTCATCTCTGTAGCCAGCTAAGAATTCAACATATTTTCCGGTTCCGATAGCAACACATGTCATCGGATCTTCGGCTGTCATGGTATTGATACCTGTCTTTGCATAAATTAAATCTTCTAATCCGCCGAGAAGACTTCCGCCTCCTGTTAATACGATTCCTCTGTCAGCAATATCTGCTGCAAGCTCAGGAGGAGTCTGTTCTAATACAGAATGGATGGTATCAATAATCTGAGAAGTTGCTTCCTTTAAAGCTTCTTCTGTTTCTTCACTGGTAACAGTCACTGTACGAGGAAGACCTGTTACCAGGTTACGTCCTCTTACTTCTACTGTTTCTACTTCCGGTCTTCTGTATGCAGAACCAATCTTAATCTTGATATCTTCTGCTGTACGTTCACCGATTAATAAATTATGTTTCTTTCTCATGTAACGAACGATTGCTTCATCGAAGTCATCGCCTGCCACCTTTATAGAAGCACTGACAACAGTACCTCCCAATGAAATAACTGCGATATCAGAAGTACCACCACCGATATCTACAATCATATTTCCGCATGGTTTTGAAATATCAATTCCGGCTCCGATAGCTGCTGCAATTGGTTCCTCGATAATAGAAACCTCTCTCGCACCTGCCTGATAAGTAGCATCCTCTACTGCTTTCTTTTCTACTTCAGTAACACCACTAGGTACACAAACTGCGATACGTGGCTTACGGAAAGTCTTTTTACCCAGTGCCTTCTGAATGAAATATTTCATCATTTTTTCTGTCACGGTATAATCTGAAATAACACCCTGTCTTAATGGTCTTACCGCAACAATGTTACCCGGAGTACGTCCCAGCATAAGTCTGGCATCCTCTCCGATTGCTTTGATTTTATTGGTGTCTCTGTCAAAAGCCACAACGCTAGGCTCTTTTAATACAACACCTTTACCTCTGATATAAACCAAAATACTGGCTGTACCTAAGTCAATTCCGATATCTGTATACTGCATGTCAAATCCCTTCTGCCGCTAAAAACGGCCACTTTCTATTCTTAATTCATTGTTCTTATCTGCGACATTTTTCATATGCTCGGACATAAGCATACTACTTTATTATAGCAAAACAAAGTAAACTTTCAAATATTTTCTTTTGTTTTTCTGTTTTTTTCGTTTTCCTTAAGAATTTAGTCCCTTTCAAGCATCTTTTTCACATAGATACCTGTAAAGGAAGCAGGATTTTGAGCAACCTCTTCCGGGGTTCCCTCTGCAATAACAGTACCTCCCTTGGCACCTCCCTGCGGTCCGATATCAATGATATAATCCGCAGTTTTGATCACATCTAAGTTGTGTTCAATAACTAAAACTGTATTGCCGCCCTCTGTCAGTCTGTGGAGAATTTCCACGAGCTTGTGCACATCGGCAAAATGAAGTCCGGTGGTAGGCTCATCTAAAATATAGATTGTCTTTCCGGTACTTCTCTTGGACAGCTCCGTAGCGAGTTTGATTCGCTGCGCCTCTCCTCCCGAAAGAGTCGTAGATGGCTGACCTAACTTGATATAAGAAAGCCCGACATCATAAAGAGTTTCAATCTTTCTTTTAATCATCGGCATGTTTTCGAAAAATCCCATTGCTTCTTCTACTGTCATATCCAAAACATCGGCGATACTCTTTCCCTTGTATTTAACCTCCAATGTTTCACGATTATAACGCTTACCCTGACAAACCTCGCACGGCACATATACATCCGGAAGGAAATGCATTTCAATCTTGATAATACCGTCTCCGCTACAAGCCTCGCATCGACCGCCCTTGATATTAAAACTGAATCTGCCCTTCTGATAGCCGCGTTCCTTGGCATCCATGGTATTGGCAAACAAATCACGAATCAAATCAAAAAGTCCGGTATAGGTAGCAGGATTGGATCTTGGAGTTCTTCCGATTGGAGACTGATCAATGTCAATCACCTTATCCAGCTGCTCGATTCCTTCCATGCCTGCATGTTTTCCGGGCACTGTAATGGCACGGTTCAGTTCTCTGGCCAGACGTTTATATACAATCTCATTTACCAGAGAGGATTTGCCACTTCCGGACACACCGGTTACACAGGTCATTACTCCCAAAGGAATCTCAACATCGATATTTTTCAGGTTGTTTTCGGCTGCGCCTTTTACCTTTAAATATCCACTGGCACGCTTTCTCATCTTAGGTATCGGTATTTTTATCTCACCGCTTAAGTATTTTCCGGTGATAGAATTTTTATTTTTCATAATTGCCTTGGCATTTCCCTCGGCAACCACCTCTCCGCCGTGGCTTCCGGCTCCCGGTCCGATATCCACAATCCAGTCTGCCTGAAGCATGGTATCCTCATCATGTTCTACGACAATCAGAGTATTTCCGAGGTCCTTTAGGCTTTTTAACGCATCCAAAAGTTTGTCATTATCCTTTTGATGAAGTCCGATACTGGGTTCATCCAAAATATAACAAACACCAACGAGTCCGGAACCAATCTGTGTTGCCAGACGGATACGCTGCGCTTCCCCTCCGGAAAGAGAAGCTGTCGCTCTGGACAAAGACAAATAGTCGAGTCCGACATCTACCAAAAAGCCCACTCTGGCACGAATTTCTTTTAAGATTCTGGCACCAATCAGTTCCTGCTGACTGGTAAGCTTTAGTTCTGTAACAAAAGCTAAAAGTTCATCGATAGAAAGAGAAGTAATCTCATGAATATTTTTATCTCCAACCGTCACAGCCAAAGACTCTTTCTTCAATCTCTGACCGCCGCAGTCTTTACAAGGAGTAATGCTCATATAATTTTCATATTCTCTCTTTGTACTTTCACCGGTTTCACGGTATCTTCTTTCTACGTTTTTAATCAGACCTTCAAAGGCAATCGGATAGACCCCCTTACCTCTTTGTCCTTCATAATAAACCTGGACCTCTTTTCCGCCTGTACCGTATAAAATAATATCTTTGACGGAATCCGGATAATCCTTGAACGGTGTTTCCAGAGAAAATTTATATTCTTTACATAAAGCCAAAAGCACTGCATTCGTAAAGCTTCCCGGTTTTTGGCAGGACTGCCAGCCCGGTACTACAATTGCTCCTTCTGAAATGCTTTTCGTTTCATCCGGAATCATAAGCTGAATGGAAAACTCCATTTTATATCCGAGACCAAAACAGGTAGGGCAGGCCCCAAACGGGTTGTTAAACGAAAAACTTCGCGGTTCTACCTCATCTATACTGACGCCGCAATCCGGGCAGGAAAAACTCTGACTGAAATTGAGATCTTCGCCGTCCTGAACATCCACCAGTAACAAACCTTCTGCCAGATTCAATGCATTTTCCACAGAATCTGTCAAACGCTTTTCAATCCCTTCTCTGATAATCAGTCGATCAATCACAATTTCTATTGTATGCTTAATATTTTTATCAAGCTTTATCTCTTCTGAAAGCTCATACAGATTTCCGTCCACGCGAACTCTGACATAGCCACTCTTTTTTGCTCTGTCCAAAACCTTGGCATGTTCACCCTTTCGTCCTCTGACAATCGGAGCCATAACCTGAATCTTGGTTCTCTCGGGAAGTGCCATAATCTGATCCACCATTTGATCTACCGTCTGCTTGGCGATGACCTTGCCACACTTCGGACAATGAGGAATACCGATTCTGGCATAGAGCAAACGAAAATAATCATAGATTTCCGTTACCGTACCAACTGTGGAACGAGGGTTACGGTTGGTCGATTTCTGGTCAATCGAAATAGCCGGCGATAATCCGTCAATTCGTTCTACATCCGGTTTCTCCATCTGACCCAGGAACTGACGAGCATAAGAAGATAAGGATTCCATATATCTTCTCTGGCCCTCTGCATAAATGGTATCAAAAGCCAAGGAAGACTTACCGCTTCCGGACAGTCCGGTTAAAACCACCAATTCATTTCTCGGAATATCCACATCTATATTCTTGAGGTTATGTTCCTTTGCTCCTCTGATTTTAATAAACTCTTTTTCTTTCGACATAACTATGTCCTTTCTTCCAAATCCCGACACTCTCAGTCGAGATATATAGTATCTAATATTTATGATTGAATCGTATTTTGACATTCGGGCTAATTAAAAACCGTTATCAAAATTAGTCATAACTAACATTTCTCAGATTAACATATGCATATAAATCGTCCACAAATGCTCTTTCTGCATTTTCAAATACCACCACATCCGGTTTTAGTATTTCCACATACTCCTGAAGTCTTTCGTAATTTTGTCTGCTGATTAAATATACATCGTGATAACGATACGAAAAATACTGTGCATTATCCTGAAGGAATGAATCAATAAAAAGCAGAATTCTTGTATCACTAGGTGCATTGTCATTTACAAAATGACGCATGGTAGTCCCCGGCATATGGTTTAAATCTTCTACCAAATCCGTTTCTTCACGGACAGATGCTGCGAGCTCTTTTTTCAAAGTCAGCACCGGTATCTCATCCATAATCGGAAGTGATATAAATTCAATACGTTTTGTCTCATAGCTAAGATCAAAGTCCTCCCTTTGCAAAGGCGGAAGATCCGGTATATCTTTTCGAATCTGCTCATCCAGTAAAGTCAGTCCCAGAAGCGTCCCGTTTGCATTCCAATGCGTCGAGTCATAAATCCGGTTGTATACTCTTTCCTGATTCTTTGCCTCAGAAAGTTCTTTAATCGGTATCACATACGGAATCTCTTTTTCAGACAGCTTTCCGGAAAGCATACCCATAATACTATCCTTCGATTCATCCACATGAATGCTGTCAGGCATGCTTTCCGGATAAACCGTCTTTTTGTCCAGTCCCGCCATAAAGTAAAACGGAATACCCTGAGACTTTAAATACTGATTGGTATTGTCCAAATAAATCACCAGAGAATCTATGAGCTGTTCATCTGTTGCCAGATGCTGATAGGCTTTGATGTACTCTTCGTTTGCCGGAAACACTTCTCCATCCTTTGCAAACATGTGCATCCTGGTCGAAAACTCACCGAACACACGATACACACCGTCCATATATCCCTGAACTACTTCCTCGCGAAAGCCGACTCTGTCTTCTACATAATGCCCGTACCAGGCATTCATTTCCTGATTAAAGTGCCAACCTGGCCACATGGTCATACGTCTGTTTTCCAGAGCGGAATCAATAATCTCTGTCGTATCCAACATTAAAAACGGAACCAGAATCACCAGCATAAAGGAAACAATAAAGAAAATCTGTATGAAATTTTTAGTCATAAATTTCTTTTTCTTCATAAGTCTTTTCACTTTTAAAATCTAAAATAAATAAACGGATTATACGAGCTGTTGATAATAAAAACATAGCACAAAATCAAAAGCCCGATGAGCATCGCCTGCTTTACAAAATAAACTACCATATTGGTGTCTTCAAATAAAACAGGATAGACCTTTTGACATTTTTCTTTTATCAGTGTTTTCCACGGAATACATACCAAAACAGAAATCACAAAGAAAAAAATCATCTGATTGCTCATATAATATCTTAAATCATAGGCATAAAAATCCTTTTGATTACCCAGCATCAATAATATATATTTTGCAGCAGCCTTAATATCTACCAGTGAGAACAGAACCCATCCAAACACAACCACCAGCATGGTATAAAACCATCCAAAAATGTTAGCAATGGCTGATTTTTTATCCATCTTTTTTCGGGAGCTTATGAATCTCTCAATCAGCAAAAACATACCGTGCCAAATACCCCAGAGTAAAAATCCCCAGGCTGCACCATGCCAGATACCGGTTGCCAAAAATACCAGCATGAGATTTACATACACATTTCCCCTTCTGTTGCCTCCCAGCGGAATGTATAAATAATCACGAAACCAGCCTGAAAGAGAAATATGCCACCGTCTCCAAAATTCTTTTACGGAAGTAGAAATATACGGATAATTAAAGTTTTCCAAAAAGTCAAATCCAAATATCTTTCCCAGACCAATTGCCATATCCGAATATCCTGAAAAATCCAGATAAATCTGAAGTGTATAGGCAATAGCTCCCAGCCAAGCTGCAGGGGTAGACAAAATCTGCGTATCCATAGATTGAATCTGACTGGCCAGCTGACCCATTTGGTTTGCCAGTATTGCCTTTTTTGAAAGTCCGATAATAAAACGGGAAGCCCCATAAGCAAATCCGTCCAGGGTATGTGTTCTTTCCTTTAGCGAATCCTTGATATCTTTATATCTGACAATCGGTCCTGCAATGAGCTGCGGAAACATAGAGATATAAAGAGCCAGTCGAAACGGATTTCTTTGTACAAAGGATGCATCCTCACTGTTTCGATATACGTCAATAACATAAGAAAGTCCCTGAAAGGTATAAAAGGAAATCCCAATCGGAAGAGCAATCTGCCAGACCGGGAATCCGGCTATCAGCTTTTGCATCGATTCCATGGCAAAAGTTAAATATTTAAAGATAAACAAAATTCCCATATTGAGAATGACCGCCAGCGCGACAACCAGCCTTCGCCGCTTAAACCCGGAGGCCAGCCACATGCCCAGCCCATAGTTGCACAAAATCGATAAAAGCATGACCAAAAGGAACTTTGGTTCCCCCCATGCATAAAACATCAGACTGGCAAACAAAAGATAATAATTTTTGGCTTTTGCCGGCATCAAATAATATAAAATGATAGTAAGCGGTAAAAATACACACAAAAATATAATCGTTGAAAATACCATGTACAGTATCCTCTCTTTATAAATATCAAAATCAGTCGAGATCCTGAAGCTGCTTTTTGAGCTCTATCATATGATCACGAAGATCTGCTGCAAGTTCAAAGTTAAGCTCGGCTGCTGCCTTCTTCATTTCTTTCTGAATCTTGCCGATTTCCTGAATCAGTTCATCCCTACTCATGGATTCCATATCCTTTTCCATGCGCATTTCTGACTTGTCCACAGCCTGTGAAATACGAATCAGTTCTCTGACATCTTTTTTAATTGATTTCGGTACAATACCGTTTTCTTCATTGTACCTGCTTTGAATTTCTCGTCTTCGATTCGTCTCATCAATGGCATATTTCATAGAATCCGTCATCGTATCGGCATACATGATAACATGACCCTTTACATTTCGGGCAGCTCGTCCGATGGTCTGCACGAGTGAAGTACGGGAACGAAGGAAGCCTTCCTTGTCTGCATCCAAAATAGCCACCAGTGAAATTTCCGGAATATCCAGACCTTCTCGGAGAAGGTTAATTCCGACCAGCACATCAAAAACATCCAGACGCATATCACGAATAATTTCCGCTCTTTCCAAGGTATCAATATCTGAATGCAGGTATTTCACGCGAATACCTACTTCCTTTAAATAATCGGTAAGGTCTTCTGCCATACGTTTGGTCAAAGTAGTAACCAGTACCTTATTATGATCCGCAATTTCTTTTTTTATTTCAGAAAGCAGATCATCAATCTGTCCCTCAACCGGCCTTACATCTACCGGCGGATCCAAAAGACCTGTCGGACGAATAATCTGCTCTGCTTTTAAAAGCTCATGCTCTTCTTCATACTCACCCGGAGTCGCTGATACAAACAGGAGCTGATCGATTTTTGATTCAAATTCCTCAAAATTCAGTGGACGGTTATCCAGCGCAGACGGCAGACGAAAACCATAATCAACCAGGGTATGCTTTCTGCTCTGATCTCCGTGAAACATAGCTCTGATCTGAGGGACTGTCATATGCGACTCGTCAATGATGATTAAATAATCATCTCTAAAATAATCCATCAAGGTTTTAGGTGTTTCACCCGGTCCCAGTCCATTCATATGTCTGGAATAGTTTTCAATTCCGGAACAAAAACCGGTTTCTAAAAGCATTTCTATATCAAAATTGGTACGCTCTGAAATTCTCTGCGCCTCCAACAGTTTTTCTTCTTTTTTGAAATATTTAACCTGCTCTTCCATTTCTGCTTCAATCAGCTTGCAGGCATTTAAAATCTTTTCCCTCGGCACTACATAATGAGAAGCCGGAAAAACCGTTGCATGGTTTAACTGATTACATACTTCTCCTGTCAAAGGATCTACCTCTGTGATGCGGTCGATTTCATCACCAAAGAATTCCACACGGAGTACATAGTCACTGCCCTGCGCAGGATTAATCTCCAGCACATCACCTCGTACACGAAAGCAGCCTCTGTCCAAATCCAAATCATTTCTGTCATACTGAATTTCAATCAGTTCGTGAATAACTTCATCTCTGTCCTTGATCATACCCGGACGTAAAGAAACCATCATGTTCATATAATCATCCGGCGAACCAATGCCGTAAATGCAGGAAACAGATGCAATGACTACGACATCTTTTCTCTCCGCCAAAGAAGCTGTCGCCGAAAGACGAAGTTTATCAATTTCATCATTGATAGAAGAATCCTTTTCAATATAAGTATCTGTGGATGGCACATAAGCCTCCGGCTGATAATAATCGTAGTAGGATACAAAGTACTCGACTGCGTTTTCAGGGAAGAACTCTTTGAACTCCCCATAAAGCTGGGCAGCCAAAGTTTTATT
>JAZUKG010000187.1:0-4053 GCA_045643145.1 Lachnospiraceae bacterium
TGAGTATATAGGTACAAAAAACTGACCTATACGTTCAGAAAATTGTACCTATATGTACGGAAAACTGACCGAAACGTTCAGAATATTGTACCTATATGTACGGAAAACTGATCGAAACGTTCAGAAAACTATACCTATGTCCAAAAAGTGACCGAAACGGTCAGAATATTGTACCTGCTGGAAAGGATATAATAATGACACTTTCTTGACATTTTTGTTGTCCGTCTTGTTGACATTTGTGGTTCATAATACAAGCAATGAAAGAACTCCTGGTGGAGTTTTTTGGAGGGATCGGAAGCGTTCTAAGGCTTACGGCGAAGCTTCCTTCCGTTTAAAACAAATAAATGTTTATCAAAGGAAAACAAAAATTATGAAGGACAGATTCTTTATCAAAAGTATTATTAGTTGTAGCACTTGTATTGGCATTTGCAGGTTTTGGATGTCTCACTGTATCCATAATGAATATCAGAAACACCTGGGCACTGATTGCCGGCCAGGGATGTATTTGCCTCGGAATGATTATTAGAATCGTGGAGAACATCCGGGGAAGAAAACAGAAGTAAGGACTGCCGGCTCCGGAAAACGGAATCCGGAAACCTTACAAAACATTAATGCAAATGTAAGTCACATCGATGGTTGATTCTCATTTCAGACGTTATACTTAAGTTACAAAATCAATCAAACGAAAGAAACGAGGTAAATATCATGAAAAAAACAAACAAATTAAAAATCACTTATTACGTAATCCTTGCAGTAACAATCGTCCTGAACATTCTTTATGTGGTAACAAGCTTTAAAAACGGCGTTCAGCCGAACTGGACACAGTTTATGATTCCGTATGTAATCACTCTTCTTGGTCTGGATGAGGTTGTGAGAAAGGAAAAGAAGGAAATCGAGGCAAAGGCGGAGTAAGGATTTGGACTCTATAAGAGATGAATTAGGCGCAGAGGAAACCGGAGGGATGGTTTCTTCTGCGTTTTTTGTATGCCAAAGAACTGTACGTCGTATGTACAGAAAACTGAACATAGCTGCACAAAAATAGTAAACTGATAGAGAAATGATGGGCTGTTTTTGGGACTTTGAATATGGATAATGAGAGTAGGGAAAGTTTTGTTTGTATGAATGGCGATGGAAGAAAAAAGATGTGTTTGGAGCAAAAATGATCGCTTTCTCCCCATTTCTAAGTGAATTGGAATAATAATTGATTGGAAAAGCAGAAGAATGAGAGGAGGGATTAATTAGGTGAAAAAATACATTTATTTTAATATGCGTGATAAGTTGAAAGTCAACGACAATTAAGTCGCAGAAGACATATTCTTTTGAAAGTCAAGTAATAGTGCTCGTTTTTCTTGGGGGAGTTTTGGTTTATAATTGAAAAAAGAAGAGTGAGGCAATTCTATCTCGGATTCTATCCAGTATTGGTTATACCCTTGACCGTCTATATACAACGATGTATAATAAAAAACAGGAGAGTTAGTTTTTCAACTAAGTTGGAGATGCCGCAAGCGTTATGGGTATTAGTCTAGACCGTTCCGGCCATAGACTAATAGACATTCCTTTAGTAACTCTCCTTTTTTGATACGTTTTTTTAGGAGATGGGGATATGGCTACGATGATTCCGCCACAGTTTAATGAGGATACAAAAAGTGCAGCAGAAAAGAAACTGTTTGTAAAGTTTCGCGATATGAGAGATACCGATGGATGGGTAATTATTCATTCGTTGATGATTGCTAAGCATGAAACACAGTCTCAGGGCGAGACGGATTTTTTGGCGATTATTCCAAATCAGGGAGTCTTTGCGTTAGAAGTTAAAGGCGGGCGGATTTCCTATCATGATGGGTCTTTTTGGACAATGAACAGAGATGATGTCAGTTCGAAAGTTCATCCGGTGGAACAGGCAAATGATGGGATGCACAGTATTATCAAGTATCTTAAAGGCTGTACCGGAAATACAAATTCACTGGAAAAATGTATCCTGGGATATGGAGTGGCTTTTCCAGACTCGGATGTAAAGGGACAGATTGAGCTTATTGATGTTGACGATTGTCAAATTGCCGATTTGAGTAATCTGGATGATATGCGAAGTTATTTTCTTGAACTGGCGAAGTTTTGGAAAGAGTGTCAGAAGGAAAATATCCGGAAAGGGAGCGTTCGTGTTCCAAATGAATCGGACTGTAGGGAAATTGTGAAATTGCTCAGACCGAATATAAATTCGCATGTTTCTCTTACGAGGCAGATTGTATCACTTGAAAATCAGATTTTAAAACTGACAGAAGAACAGGAAGTGGTTTTTAGTGGCTTATTTGATAATCCAAGGTGTATTGTGAGTGGTGCTGCCGGAACGGGAAAAACGATTTTGGCAATGAATTTTGCGCGTCAGAAAGCTAAAGAAGGCTATCGAGTCGGATTTTTCTGCTATAACATTCCGCTGGCAGCATATTTACGGGAAAAGGTTGTGGATGATTCACGGATTGTTTGTGACAGTTTTACCGATTATATGGAAAAAAGGGTCATGGATATGAAAAAAGATGAGGCGGCTAAAGTTAAGGCTGAAAACACGAACTTTTTTTATGACCAATATTTGCCACAGACATTTGCTGATCTTGCATTGGAAAATGAAATTCCCAAATTTGATTTTTTGGTTGTGGATGAAGCACAGGATTTGATGACAGAAGCGATATTTGATGCAATGGATGTTATTTTGGATAACGGAATGAAGGATGGTTCGTGGTATGTATTTTTGGATGCGGATCACCAGAATTTATATCGGTCGTCGAATGAAATTGAAAAGGTATACCGGAAAATGATTGATGAGTTCCGAGCCTGCCGTTTTCGACTTAGGAGAAATTGTCGAAATTCACTATCAATCATAAAAAAAATAAATGAATTCTTTGGATCAGAGTATAGTATGATTCATGTAGATGAAGTCGGTCCGGAAGTAAATATTAAACGATATACCAAATCTACGAATCAGGTCACTGAGCTTGCTGAGATTTTGAAGACGCTAGTTAATGAAGGGGTAAAGAAAGAAGACATCACCATTTTGTCGTCAAAACGTTTGATAAATTCGGTTGCCTCTGAAATAACAGAATACGAATTTTCGACAAATGAACGGAAAACAAATGCCATCTTCTTCAGTACAATCAAGCGATTTAAGGGTTTGGAAAGCCCGGTGATTATATTAACGGATCTTGGAGATATGAGTGTACAGGAAAACAGAAAATTATTATATATCGGAATGACTCGTGCCAAATCAGTATTATATATTCTGATGGCGCTGGATGATTGGCGATATATTGATATTCATAGAGGAGAATTGTGATATGACAGTTGATATTTCTGATCTTAGCTTAATTGATGGATTACAAAAAAGTCATTTGAATCATCGGATTCGAATCACAGATAAAGAGTTTGATCCGCTTTTTTCGGATACATTGGAGGATTACTTACAGAATCCGGAAAAGTATGTGTATCCATTCACTGTGCAAATCAATGGAAAAAAGAGAGAACTTCTGACTTATAGCAGAGATGAGAATGGTTTGCGTCTGAGATGGATACATGAGGCTGTATTTAGATATTTGGAAAAGGGGCTGTGAAATAACCCCATAAGACAAAGAAGGCCATCTGGGCGAACCCAGATGGCTTCTTTTGTGTTATAATAGTCTTGCAAATGAACACTATAACAAGACATTATTCTACACCCAAACAGGGATTTTTACCAGTCTTTCTTTCAGATTGTTTGGACCTGCTGGATCCCGTTTTCACATTTGGCCGATTCATGGAGGGAATCGATTCAACAAGTACCTGAAAAACATCCCGGAACACATCACCGGACGTATCAGGTATAATCCGGTCAACATGTTGAAACCGGTACTTTTCGGATTCATGACCAGCGGTTACTGCTCTCTTAGGGAACTGGAAGACACCTGTAAAGTAAACTTACGTTTCATGTACCTCATGGACAGAGAAACTCCATCCTACCGTAGCTTCGGCTACTACATCAATGAAGTACTGAGTGATTCAATTGAGGATATCTTTGCGGATATCAACCAT